>JANMBK010000211.1:0-17969 GCA_031360365.1 Methylophilaceae bacterium | reverse complement strand
TTGGCGTACCAGGCTAGTTTGCGCTTCTAACGTTTTGGCCACTACCAGTAAACCGCTGGTGTCTTTATCTAATCTGTGTACGATGCCAGCCCGTGGCACATCTGCGAGTTGTGGCGTGTGATGTAGCAACGCATTAAGTAGCGTGCCGCTCCAATTACCCACCGCTGGGTGCACCACCAAACCCGCTGGTTTGTTAATCACCAATATCGTGTCGTCCTCAAACACAATATCCAGCGGAATATTTTCTGGCAAAAACGCTTGTGTTTGCGGGTTGGCTTGCGGCTGAATATGCACCTGTTCGCCGCCCCATACTTTGGCTTTTGCAGTGGTTTGCTTGTTATCTAAAGTGACTAAGCCCGCTTTAATCCAAGCTTGTAAGCGCGAGCGCGAATGCTCGGGCAACATGCTCTGCAAGGCAATATCTAAGCGCTGCCCACCCATGCTCATGGGGATGCTGACGAGGACTTCAGGCATAATTTTTGCAGGATTTTCAGTATTGCTTTGCATTTGTGTTGAGGGCATCAGTTATAATATCAGTTCGATAGTGTTAATTAATATTAGGTGTTGTATTACTGTGAAACGTATTTTACCGCTTTTATTATCATTGCTTGCCCCTTTATTTCTAAGCGTGTTATTGGCTGGCTGCGCCATTTTTGGCGACCCGACAGAGTTGGATGACACCAAAGGCTGGCAAGCCGAGCGTATTTACCAAGCGGGCGAAGAAAAAATGATCGACAAAGATTATGACAAAGCCATTGGTTATTTTCAAAAGTTAGAATCGCGCTTTCCACATGGCAAATATGCCACCCAAGCGCAATTAGAAATTGCTTATGCCCATTACAAAAAGAATGACCCTATCTCTTGCGTTGCAGCGGCTGACCGCTTTATTAAGCTGCACCCCAACCACCCTAATATTGATTACGCATACTATTTAAAAGGTATTGCCACATTTAACGAGCGCGGCGTGATTGAAAAATATACGCTGCAAGAAATTAGTGACCGCGACCCAAAAACGCTTAAACTCTCCTTCGCGGCATTTAAAGAACTGACCGACCGCTACCCAAAAAGCCGCTATTTTAAAGATGCCACGCAACGCATGGTGTATTTAGTTAACTCACTGTCGCAGCACGAGATGCACGTAGCGCGTTATTACATGAAGCGCCAAGCCTATTTAGCAGCGTTGAATCGCGCCAAATATGTGCTGGAATATTACCCAAACTCTAACTCAGTCGAAGAAGCACTAGTGGTTAGTGTTAGCGCTTATGACTACATGGAGTTAGACGATTTAAAGCAAGATACAGTGCGCGTACTTAAAGCTAATTATCCACAAAATCCGCTGGTAAGTGGCAAAGTAGTACAAGATGAACGCGTATGGTGGAAGTTTTGGGAAAGTTTAGAAGATAGATAAAAACGGGCTAATAGCTTAACGTTTCTTATCTTCGATATCTTTTTTGGCTTTTAATTCAGCACGTTGCGCGGTTTTACGGCGGCGCATGCTGACTATGCCCTCACCAGCTTTACGTTTGTTCTCAGGCTCGGCAAATGGGTTATCACCTTGCTTAAATTGCACGCGCAATGGGGTGCCAGTCAGCTGGAATGTCTTACGAAACACACCTTCTAAAAAGCGTTTGTAACTATCTTTTATATCATCGACATGACTGCCATGCACCACCACAATGGGCGGGTTCATGCCGCCTTGGTGGGCGTATTTTAACTTGGGGCGTGTGCCGCGGCTGAAAGGCGGTTGGTGCTGTGCAATGGCGTCAATTAAAACTCTAGTCAGTTGTGGCGTAGCCAGCTTGGCCATGGCGGCTTTAAAGGCGCCATCGACTGACACTAACAATTCTGGCAAGCCTTTGTTGCGCAAAGCTGAAATATAGTGGAATTTGGCAAAATCTAAAAACTTTAATTTTCGGTCAATTTCATTTTTAATAAAATCCCGCTCGTCTTCTTTAAGGCCATCCCATTTGTTGATGGCTACCACTAGCGCACGTCCAGCATCCAATATATAGGCGGCGACGTGGGCATCTTGCTCGGTAATGCCTTCTTGCGCATCCACCACAAGTATCGCCACATTGGCGTCTTCAATGGCTTGCATGGTTTTTACTACAGAGAATTTTTCTATCGATTCAAACACACGGCCACGTTTACGTACGCCAGCAGTGTCGATAATAATATAATTTTTACCGTTTTTTTCTAACTCAATTTCAATTGAGTCGCGCGTAGTGCCGGGCTCATCAAACGCAATCACCCGCTCTTCGCCTAATAGCGCGTTTACCAGTGTCGATTTACCCACATTCGGGCGGCCTACAATGGCGATTCTAGGCACTTTATTATGCGGTGTTTTTTCATCAAAGTCAGGCTCAGGAAAATCTTCTAAAGCCAGTTCAATTAAGTCCTTTACCCCTTCGCCATGCGCGCTTGATATAGAAAGCGGCTCACCTAAACCTAGCTCATGAAAATCTGCCGCCACCACTGCGCGATTCATGCCTTCGGTTTTATTAACCGCTAGCAACACTGGCCGCTGTGCGCGACGTAACTTATCGGCAATAATGAATTCTTGCGGCGTCATGCCAGCGCGGCCATCCACAATAAAAATCACCACATCCGCTTCATCAATCGCCAGCAGAGTTTGTTTGGCCATTTCTTTCAAAATACCAGATTCGGCAGTCGGCTCGAAACCGCCCGTGTCAATCACCAAATAGGGCTTGCTGCTGCCTATGCCGCGGCCATAATGGCGATCGCGAGTGAGGCCAGGCAAATCGGCAACTAACGCATCACGGCTTTTGGTTAGGCGATTAAAAAGGGTAGATTTTCCAACGTTGGGGCGGCCAACGAGTACAATGGTGGGTAACATATGGGTTTAATTATAATAGCTTATTGCTGCTCTGGACTAGGCAGCCTGATACCAGGTGCACTGTTTTCTGTGTTGGGTGTTGGTGCTGTTTCTTCATCAGGCAACAAAATGGAATCATTTTTTTGGAACAAAATACTGCGCTCTGAGCTGGGTTGAGAAGCAGGCACAGCAGCAGGTTCTGATGGCTGCTGAACAGTTACAGCTTCAGGTATAGGCTCAAGGAGTGATTCAGGGTTGGGTTTTGAAATAGGCGCGACAGTTGATTTGACACTGCTTTCTGTCACACTAATCGCATAAATGCCACCATCGCGTGTTTCTGCAATCAATTGATTAGATTTGGTACCAGAAATTAACGACATCACTGGGTTGCTATCCAGCTTGATACGCGCGGCAAACTTACCCTCCTCGCGCGTTAAAAAGTGTAGATAACCTTCTAAATCGCCCACTGCAATCACCGCACCCATCGGCAACGGCGCAGTTAGACGACGGTTTGCCAATGCGCCTTGGCGCCAATAGGTTTTACCTGTTTCATAATCCAGAGAATACATCGCGCCTAAAGTGTGTGTGACAAATATTTTGGCGTCTTGCACATTTAAGCCGCTATAACTTGAAATATCTCGGTTCCACACTACTTTACCGCTTCTGCGATCTACCGCCGCGATTTTGCCTTGATAGGCCACCGCATAAACTAAAGGCCCATCTACTACCGGCAAGCTAGTAATATCGGCAATACGCTCAATCTCAGTCACACCTCTAGGTTGCGCGACTGTCGCTTCCCAAATGAGTTTGCCATTATCTGCGCGGATTGCCACCATTTTACCACCCGCAAAGCCCGCGTAGACTGCGCCACCATCTACCACTACACCTACACTGCTACGTAAGGTTAATGCCGGGTTAATCCGCTCATACACCCATTTGCGACTGCCATCAGTCGCATCTAAGCCATAAATACGGTTATCGCCAGATCGGGCAATCACTATCCCTTCAAAATAACGAGGCACGCTCAACACTTCGCTCGATAGTTTGGCTTTCCACACTTGCTTGCCTGATACATCTAAAGCAAATACGTTGCCCTTGCTGCTGCCTACCAGCACAATGCCTGCACCGATTCCTACGCCGCCACTAATCGGCTCACCAACGTTAACTTGCCATAGTTGACGGCCGTTTGCAGAGTCTAACTTGGTAACTTCACCTTCGGCATTGACCACGTAAACTGCGCTAGAGTCGAGTGCTGGGGTGTAGTCGTATTTATCAGTTTTACCTGCGTTGCTAGACCAATCTACTTTTGCCACATGCGTTGGCTGAATTTCTGCTAATTCTGCCGGTGGGTTTGGTGGCTCACGACCAAATACCCTATCGGCAAAATCTTGCCGCAGTTCGGTCAGCGTACTACAAGCCGTTAAGCCAAGAAAACTTATCAATAAAAATAATCGGATAAATGATGTGCGCAACATAGCGTTAGATATAGTGTTAATCAACAAAACTTATTAAGCACCCAGAGATTCAAGTTTTTGCTGCGTATATTGATGTAGTTTACCTTGCACATCTAAATTGTTTAATGCGTTCTCAAAGGCTTTTTTAGCTTCTGCGTTTTTGCCTTGTGCCAAATAGACATCACCTTGCAGGCTTGCCTTTAGGCCATCATAGCCTTTGTCGTTTATGACGGCTAACACTTTTTGTGCACCTTCGTAATCTTTTTGCTCAAATAAAACACTTGCCAATTGCAGACCAGCCATGGCTTTTACCGCACCTTCTTTAGCATTTTTAATCGCCCATTCCAATTGTGCTTTGGCGCTTTTATCATCATTAGCCGCAAAATTGGCTTTTGCCGCAAATATTGCAGCACGACCCGCATAAGGCGTGCCTGAAAACCCATCCATCAATTTAGCAGATTGCGTTTTAATTTCAGCGGTTTTGTTTAAATCTGTTACCACTAACGCTTGGTAAAGTTCAGAAGCCTCAACTGCTTTTTTATTTTGAAAGTAGCCATAAGCTTGCCATGCCGCAAATGCTATTAAAGCGGCTAACACTAAATTAGTGGCAATTTTACCGTTTTTATTCCACCAAGCTTTAAATTCGTCTAACTGCTCTTGCTCTTCTAAATCGTATGCCATACTTTTTCCTAAATATCTTTGTTATTCATTATCAGGCTGCTTTACGGCCTGGAATTGCACTTAATAACTGCTGCGTATAGGGCTGCTGCGGTGCATTGTAAATATCTGCCACTTTACCCTGTTCTACAATTTTACCTTTATGCATCACTACAATTTCATCGGCCACATGCCGCACCACACGTAAATCATGGCTAATAAATATATAGCTTAAACCCATTTCTTGTTGTAACTCTTTAAGTAATAACAAGATTTGTGCTTGCACAGACACGTCTAGTGCAGAGACAGGCTCATCGCATACGACTACTTTTGGTTGCAACACCAAAGCCCGCGCAATACCAATGCGCTGGCGTTGTCCACCAGAAAACTGGTGCGGGTATTTTTGTGCGTCATCTGCATTTAAGCCCACTCGTTTGAGCATTTGCAGCATATTTTCTTTTTGCTCAGCCGCGCTGCCTAGGCCATGAATCAGCAAACCTTCACTAACAATTTCGCCCACTTTCATGCGCGGATTGAGCGATGCAAAAGGGTCTTGGAACACCATTTGTAAATATTTACGCATACCACGTAGCGATTGCGCATCTAATTTGGCTAAATCTTTGCCATCAAAAAGCACTTCGCCACTATCAAACGGGTGCAATTGTAACAGACAACGCGCTAACGTGGATTTTCCGCTACCAGATTCACCGACTACGGCCAGCGTTGAACCTGCTTTTAAAGTAATGCTTACATCGTCTAAAGCCTTTATTTGCGTGCTACCAAAGCCGAATTTTCCGCTGCGCTGGCTGTAGATTTTTACCAAGTTGTTGGCTTGCAGAATAACCTTGTCTGAATTTTCAGGCATTACGCGACCACCTTAGTTTCTGTTAACCCATCTCTCAACCAGGCATAGTCAATCGGCTTAAGTTGTTTTTTGCCTTCGGCATCTGGCACGCAAGCCAATAGGGCCTTGGTATAAGGGTGTTTTGGATTATTCAATAAATCTTTTTTGCTGCCTGTTTCAACGATCTCACCGCGGAACATCACAATCACATCATCAGCAATATCCGACACCACACCAAAATCGTGGGTAATAAACAGCATGGCCATATTCATGCGCGTTTTTAGCGCATCTAGCAATTGTAAAATTTGTGCTTGCACCGTCACATCCAGCGCAGTAGTTGGCTCATCGGCAATCAATAAAACTGGCTCACAAGCAATGCTCATGGCGATCATTACACGTTGACGCTGACCACCTGAAAGCTCATCTGGGTAACTATTGGCGCGCTCTGGCGGAATACCAACTTGCGTAAGAAGCGCGGCAATTTTATCTTTTAGCAAAGTGCCTTTTAAGCCCAAATGCGCGGTTAAACTTTCGCCAATTTGATAGCCAACAGTGAGTACTGGGTTGAGCGAAGTCATCGGCTCTTGAAAAATCATACCAATTTTTGCACCACGAATAGTTTGTAGTGATTTTTCGTTTAGCTTGGATATATCTTGCCCTTGAAAAACAATATTGCCGCTGGCTTGCAACTGCTTTGAAAGCAAGCTCATAATACTCAATGCAGTGAGACTTTTACCGCTGCCTGATTCGCCCACGATACAGGTGGTTTTACCTGCGGATAAAGTTAAGCTGACGTTATTCACCAGCAAACGGCTAAGCGCGTTATGTGGGGTGATGCTGAGATTAACAATCTTTAAAATTTCGCTCACAAATTTAACTTATTCTATGTTCTAAGTTATTCAATATTATAGATAATCGTCACTACCACACGCGCTGTTTTTTCGATGGTAGATTTATCATAAGTGCCACCATAGCTGTCATCACTGGCCTCACCACCTTTGGCCAAGATGTAAAATGCGCCTTGGTTGGCGGATTTCATCACACCGACTTTTACGCCATCCTGCTTTACAAACTCGGTGGCGCGGCTACGCGCATTTTTGGTGGCATCAGCAATTAATGACATTTTAACTTGCTCTAAGCCGCTGACTAAGTATGCCGGAGGTTGCGCGGTAATCGGGTGATTATCGGCACGCAGTTGCAAAATAGCTTGATTCGCTTGGGTAATTTTAGCTAGATCTTTACTGCTAACGACTATTGATTGGTAAGCATCAAAGCCTTTTCGCACTTGGCGCGGCGTATCTTTAATAAAAATTTCTTCATAGTGGTCAGCGATACCTTCCACACTCCAATCCCAAGTTTCCTTAGGTAAACCTTGTTTAATCAAAAAATCTTCCAGCACTTTACGCTCAGTGGCTAATTTTTCTAACGCGCCGCGTTGTTCAGCGTCGGTCACTCCAATATTGAGCATCCAAGTAGCGTTATCAGCCGAAATCGGTTTTTCAGCCAAGCCTTTCACGTTAATGCTTTGCTGACCGGCCACCGCACGCTTGGCTTGCACGCCTAAAATAAAAGCAGCACTGGCCATACCAATAGCTAACAATAAGCCCAACACAATAATAGCGTTAGAAAACTGTTTATTTTCGGTCATGGGTATCCCCTAAAAAATGCATCACTTCGTTTAGTTTACAACGTTTTTGCTCGCCCACTTGTAATAAAGATTTTAGTGAGATTTCACCTGCTGCGGCTTCATCATCGCCCAAAATGGCCGCATAGCGCGCACCGCTCCTATCGGCTTTTTTCATTTGGCTTTTAAAACTGCCGCCGCCCGCATGTAATATGACATTAAGGCCAATTTCACGCAATAATTCCGCAGTTGCAAACGCTTGTTGTTGTGCCAATTCACCTACATTGACCAAATAAATATCTGGCACACTATTCGCCGTTACGCCATATTCTTGCATGAGTAAAAACACGCGCTCTAACCCAATTGCAAAGCCACATGCCGGTGTTGCATTGCCGCCCAAACGTTCCACCAGCGCATCATACCTGCCGCCACCTGCAATGGTGCCTTGCGCGCCAAGTTTAGTCGTTACCCACTCAAACACGGTGCGATTGTAATAATCTAAGCCGCGCACCAAGCGATGGTTGACTTGGTAGTCAATGCCTGCTTGCTGCAGCAATTGACACAACTTTTCAAAATGGGTTCGACTAGCTTCACCTAAACCATCCATCAGTTTAGGTGCAGCCTCACACGTGGCTTGCATACGCGGGTTTTTGCTATCTAAAATACGTAAAGGATTGGTATGCAGGCGACGTTTTGCGTCTTCGTCCAACACATCAGCGTGTTTTTCAAAGTAGGCAATCAAGGTGTTTCGGTAAGTAGCACGCTCATCTGCATCGCCGATGCTATTAATCTGCAGCGCCACCTCTTTTATGCCAAGCGCCGCCCAAAGCCGTGCCAGCATGACGATTTGTTCCGCATCCACTTCTGCCGACTCAAAACCAAACGCCTCTACACCAATTTGGTGAAACTGCCGCTGGCGACCCTTTTGCACGTTCTCATGCCTAAACATCGCCCCGCTGTACCAAAGTCGCACCGGGCCATTATAAGTTAAGTTATTTTCAATCACAGCACGCACGCAACCCGCCGTGCCTTCTGGGCGCAAGGTCAGTTTGTCGCCATTGAGCGCATCCGTCCAAGCGTACATTTCTTTCTCAACTATATCAGTGTGTTCGCCCACACTACGCACAAATAAATCAGTCGCTTCCACAATCGGCATGCGAATATTATAGTAACCATATTGGCTAAGCATGGCTCTGGCTGTGTCTTCTAGCTTAAACCACAGTGGCGTATGCTCAGGCAAGATATCGTAAAAGCCTTTAATGGATTGTATTTTTTGTGCCATTCTAATGATTATTTATTAAATTAATTAGTGTGATTTAGCATGCGAGAAAAAATAATGCTCTGCAAGCCAATATCTATGCGGCATACAGAGCATCGAAATAAGATTACAGCATTAAACATGCGTTATAGCACGAATAGGAATCACTTTTTGCTCTACTTTTGCTGTGCGCAATTTACCACCTTCGGCATAGTTTTTTTGCACATATTCTTCCACAATCGCTTGAAACTCTTGCGCAATATGGTCGCCTTTTAGTGTCACAGTTTTTTCACCATCGACAAACACCGGCGCCACCGGCGTCTCGCCTGTGCCAGGTAAACTGATGCCAATATTCGCCAGCTTAGATTCGCCTGGGCCGTTCACTACACAACCCATCACCGCCACACTCATATCCTCAACACCAGGGTAATCTTTGCGCCACACTGGCATTTGTGTGCGCAAATAGCTCTGAATCTGCATGGCAAGCTCTTGAAAATAGGTTGAAGTCGTGCGTCCACAACCTGGGCATGCCGTGACTAAAGGGGTAAATGAGCGAATGCCCATGGTTTGCAAAATCTCTTGCGCAACAACCACCTCTTTAGTACGGCTTTCGTTAGGCTCAGGCGTTAAAGAGACGCGTATCGTATCGCCGATGCCTTCTTGAAGTAATAGAGAAAGTGCAGCGGTAGAGGCGACAATGCCTTTGCTACCCATACCCGCCTCAGTTAAACCCAAATGCAGTGGATATTCGCAACGTTTTGCGAGCTCGCGATAGACTTTGACCAAATCTTGCACGTTACTGACTTTGCAAGAAATGATAATCTGATTCGGCGCCAGGCCAATAGCCACCGCTTGCTGGGCGCTTTCTAATGCAGACTGAATGAGCGCTTCGCGCATCAATTCGTCGGCAGATAATGGATTGGCAAGTTTACCATTGTCATCCATCATCTGCGCCATTTTTGCTTGGTCTAAGCTGCCCCAATTGACGCCAATACGCACACTTTTTTGGTATTGAATCGCCGCTTCAATCATGTAAGCAAATTGTTCGTCGCGTTTACTACCCTTGCCGACATTGCCTGGGTTAATGCGGTCTTTAGCTAAGCTTTTAGCACAATCTGGATACGCAGCCAGCAATTTATGGCCGTTATAATGGAAATCGCCTACTAGCGGCACATTACAACCCAGCGCATCTAAACCAGCGCGAATATTTCCTACTTGCGCAGCCGCTTCTGGCGAATTCACCGTAATGCGCACCACCTCACTACCTGCCTGCCATAGTTCGAATACCTGCTGAATGGTCGCCTGCGCATCGGCAGTATCAGTATTGGTCATGCTTTGCACAACAACCGAAGCCGTTGCAGCACCAGCTAAACCACCACCCACAGGCACATGGCCTATCATTACTTGTAAAGAGTTGCGCCGCATATTTTTAAAAATTACTCTAAACTACTCAAGCTTAATATGCGCTACATTGTTGCGAGAATGCGGTGCTAAATTGATGGCCTTGCCGTTCATATTTAAGCTGGTAGCACCCGCATTGCCCACCGTGACATCTACGGGTGGCTTCACATCCATGCTTTCGCGACTACCTGCAAATATGGTCTTGTTATAAATTTCGCGACCGCTAGCATCTACTATATTGACCCAAGTTTCTTGCGTCGCATTAAACTCTAGCTTGGCCATGCCTGCAGGTGCAGCTGCAAAAGCTGGCTCTGCAGCTGGCATAGGTGCTACCGGAGTCGCAACGACGGATATTGCGTTTGGCGTAATAGCGGCAGGTTTCACATTGTTAGCAGGCACTGCAGTTAGATCAGTTGACGGAGGCGACGGCCTAATATCAGCTGTTGGAGGTAAGGTTAACTCAATAGAAGGTTGCAGCGACGAGGCTTCTTGGGTTGCACGCTCGGCTGCAGGCAAAGCAGTTTCTGGCAAAGGCTCTAAAGCTTCTTTAGTTGAGCTTTCTATGCTAGCACTGGGTTTAGTCGGGCTGGGTTTTTCAATATAGTTTTGATAAAACAACCATGCGCCCAAAGCCAACAGCGTCGCCAATCCTGTCCAAATATAACTGCTGGTTTTGGGCTTATCGCCGCTGGTCACCAGCATATTAGACGTTGGTTTTACCGTCAACTCATATTGCATACTGCTGGGCACAATCACCGTGTATGCATCCAATAAAGGCTCCGCATTTATTTTAAGCAACTTGGCATAATTACGAATGAAGCCACGCACTATCGTCGGCTCGGGCAGTTTTTCAAAATGGTCCGTCTCTATCGCTTCAATCTGCTTTGGGCCTAACCTTAAATTGCTGGCAACTTCTTGCACTGATAAGCCCTGCGTTTCACGGGCTTGACGTAGCGCACCTCCACAACGTGAGCGATGATACAGCGCGTCGTCTGCTACCTGAGCGACCTTTGCAGGCTCAGCAGCTTCAACTTGTTTTATAGATTCTTCTGTAATAGTTTTGAGTTTACGGACCATGATGTCACCTTAAAATTGATGTAGTCGTTTCATTTAAAAATACTACATTTTCTTGCAAGACTGATTGATAAGCCAATTGATGAGACCTATTGATAAACATGATTGATTAAGCAAATTTAATTACCATTTACTAACAAGCGAGCTTGCTCAGAGTTAGGGTACTGCTGGCGCAATTGCAACGCGTAGCTAGAGACATTGTCCTTGTCACCCAAAGCGCGCCCTATTTTAATGCCTAACCATAAGGTTTCTGCGCTGGGGCTAGCCACTAACGCGTTTTGCAAGGTTTGCTTTGCGGCGGGGGCATCGCCACGCTTAAATTGAATCTCGGCCAATTGGGTGGCAGCAGAGTGTGTCAGCGGCTCAATTTGTAGCGCTTTATTCAGGTAAATTTCTGCATTTTTAAGGTTATTGTTACGTGCCGAGCAAATGCCTGCATTGGCATAAGCCAAGTTTGGTGTACTGTATAGCGGATTTTTGACTGCCTCTAAAAAATGTGGAATCGACTCATCATAACGCTTTCTGCTGCATAAAAAACTGCCGTAGTTATTTTGCGACTCTGAATTTTTAGGTTGTAACTCAATCGATTTTTTATAGCTGGCATCGGCTTTTGCATCTTCGCTAAGTGTCGCATATACCAAGCCCAAACCATTGTAAGCTGGCGCATAGCTAGGGTCTATTTGTGCCGCTTCATTAAATTCACTTAATGCAATTTCAAACTTACCCTGCTGCAAATAAGCGGCACCTAAATCCGTGTGCGCACGCGCACGCGCGGCAAGCGCAGTTTCATTATAAATATCGCTATTGCCAGAATTACTTTTCCCTGGTGTTACGCATGCACTTAGTAGCAACAATAAGCTAAAAATTAAAAAAGTTTTATTCATGCCGCCGCCTCAATGGGTATGCCTTTTAACGTACGTTTGGTTTTGTCTAGTACCTTGCCTGCTAATTGCCCACAAGCAGCGTCTATATCATCACCGCGGGTTTTACGCACAGTCACAATATAACCTGCTTGCATTAAAATATCACGGAACACCCGAATATGGCTAGGTTTAGATGTTTCATAACCACTATTAGGAAATGGGTTAAATGGGATTAAATTAAGCTTACACGGCACATGTTTAATCACTTCTAATAACTCATGCGCATGCTCAACCGTATCATTGACGCCATCTAGCATCACATATTCAATAGTGACAAAGTCGCGCGGTGCTTTTTCTAAATAACGGTTACAGGCTGCCATTAATTCTTTAATCGGGTATTTTTTGTTGATCGGCACCAACACATCGCGTAGCGCGTCGTTAGGGGCATGCAAGCTCACTGCCAACGCTACTGGACAATCTTCTTTCAACTTATCCATTGCAGGCACAATACCAGATGTCGATAAAGTCACGCGGCGGCGACTTAAGCCATAGGCCGAATCATCGAGCATAATCTGCATGGCGGTAACAACATTTTCATAGTTGGTCAGCGGTTCGCCCATGCCCATCATAACCACGTTAGAAATAATACGGTCGTTTGCGGAAAGTAAATCGTAACCCGACTCACTGCGCAATGACTTATTGGCAATTGCCAGCTGGCCGATAATTTCTGACACACTTAAATTGCGGTTAAAGCCTTGCGCACCAGTGCTGCAAAACGTACATGCCAGCGCACAACCCACTTGCGATGAAATGCACAGCGTCCCGCGATCATCTTCAGGAATAAATACGGTTTCAATGCTGTTGGCTACACCGTTTTTGTCATCCGTGCCTATCAACCACTTACGCGTGCCATCGTTAGAGATTTGCTCTAACTGCACATTCGGAAGTGTAATTTCTGTATCAACCGCCAGTTTCTCACGCAAGCTTTTCGCAATATCGGTCATTTGTGCAAAATCGTGCACACCAAAATGATGCATCCAGCGCATCAATTGTTTGGCGCGAAAAGGTTTCTCGCCGATACTTGCGAAGTAATCGGCGAGTTGAGATTGACTATAATTAAGTAGATTAATCAATGATTAAACAATTATCCAAAAAAGTACTTAATCTCAATTGCTGCGTTTTGAGCAGAATCTGAACCATGCACCGCATTGGCATCAATACTCTCAGCAAAATCGGCACGAATGGTGCCTGCAGCCGCTTCTTTCGGGTTAGTAGCGCCCATTAAATCACGATGTTTCAATACTGCATTGTCGCCTTCTAGTGCTGTAATCATCACTGGGCCGGAAATCATAAATTTAACTAAATCGTTAAAAAATGGACGCGCTGCATGCACCGCATAAAAACCTTCTGCTTCGGCTTTTGTTAGGTGTGTCATTTTTGCTGCCACAATTTTTAAGCTTGCGTTTTCAAAACGGCTATAAATTTGACCAATCACGTTTTTTGCCACTGCATCTGGTTTGATAATACTAAGGGTACGCTCTACTGCCATTTGAAACTCCACAAGATTTAAAATAAAAAATATTAAAATGAACAACTTACAAAGAGCGCTATGTTAGCATTTTTGCAAGATTTGATAAACCATCAATTTGTAGCATTTTGTAAATATAGCGCTTAATTTGTGGCAAAATCTAGGCTGATGAAATCTGCAAACTTATATACCCCTCAAATGACTGCCACCTGCCCTGCTTGTGGCTTGCTGTGCGATGACATTGCCCTTGAAAATAATAAAGTAGCAAACACCAATTGTCAGAAGGCGATTGCATTTTTTGAGCAACCTTTGGGTGAGGATTTAAATAAAAAATTGCCAAAAATTGCAGGCAAATCAGCAACGCTGCAACAAGCCATTTCTAAGGCTGCTGAAATTTTAAAACAAGCTAATCAACCTTTATTTAGCGGCTTAAGCACAGATGTTGCGGGTTTTAGAAGCTTGTTTAGTCTTGCGCAAAAAACCAATGCTAAGTTAAGCCACATGAACGCTACCAGCATGGCGCGCAACCTAAAAGTGTTGCAAAGCACCGGTTGGCAAACCACCACGCTAACCGAAGTGAAAAACCGTGCCGATGTCATTGTGTGCATTGGCAGCGATATTGTTTCGTATCATCCACGTTTTTTTGAGCGTTTTGTCGATGTGGATGGCATGTTTGTTAAAGTCAAAAATCGACAAATAATTGTGCTTGGAAACACCTCAAATCAAGACATCATTAAAAGTGATGCTCTGCAGGCCGCATGGGTATTGCCTTGCAGGGCAGATGATTTGCCCTCGATAACGGTTGCATTGCGCGCGTTGGTGAATGGTAAAGGACTCAAAGCCACAGAAATTGTCGGCATAAAAATAAGTGATTTGCAAACGCTGGCTGATAAACTGAAAACTGCCAAATACGCGGTGCTGGCTTGGGTGGCGAAAGATCTAGATTTCCCGCATGCGGAATTAACCATTCAAAATATTACTGAAACGGTGGCGATTTTAAACGCTACAACTCGCGCCGCTGGTTTGCCATTGGGTGGCAGCGATGGCGACACCAGCGCCAATAACGCACATACATGGCTTAGCGGTTTAGCTTTAAATGATGAGCACACAGAACATGATGCCATGCTGTGGGTGAATAGCTTTAGTCCAGAAATATTGCCACCTAAAACAGATAGGCCATTGATTATTATTGGTAACTCGAATATCAAACATCAAGCCGACGTATTTATCCCAATCGCGACGCCAGGCTTAGATTGCAGCGGAACACTGTTTAGAGTGGACTCATCTGTAGTTTTGCCACTGAAAAAAGTACGCGAAAATAATTTGCCAACTTTTAGTCAGGTAGTGAGACAAATAGAGGCTGTGCTATGAGTCAGTTTATCACCACTCCCGTCATGCTGGCGAAGGCCAGTATCCAGACTTGGTGGCTGTTAACCACTTTAGCGATTAGCCTAACAACGTCACTGGATTCCGTGGTTCGCTACTTAACAGTTGCTCCCGTCGGAATGACGGATGTGAAAGTTTTAGGCTCTATTAGATGATTACACTCCTAAAAAACGGCAAAATTTACGACCCTGCCCATAATAAAAACGGCGTTGCAGAAGATATTTACATTCGTGATGGGCGTATTATTGCCAAGCCAAATCAGGCTGAAAAAATCAATCAAACCTTTGATTTAAATGGAAAAATAGTCATGGCTGGCGCGATTGATATGCACAGCCATATTGGAGGCGGCAAGGTGAATATTGCGCGCATGATGTTGCCCGAATTTCAAATTAAAGAGCGCCAAGAAACTAAAAATTATAGCGAGCCTGAAGCGCATATTTGCACGCCAAACTGTTCACACAATGCAACGCCTAGCACTACTGATACAGGCTTTCGCTATATTGAAATGGGCTACACCGCAGCATTTGAACCCGCCATTTTGCCAATTAATGCGCGGCAAGCGCACATGGAAATGGCCGATACACCGATGATAGACAAAGGCGGCTACGCCATGTTGGGCAATGACGATTACTTTTTGCGGTTGCTATCAAGTAAGGCAGACCAAAAAGCCATTAATGACTATGTGGCTTGGACATTACACGCGACGCAAGCCATCGGTATTAAAGTGGTGAACCCGGGTGGTATTTCGGCATTTAAGTTTAATCAGCGCAGGTTAGATTTAGATGAACATAATGTGCATTACCAAGTGACCCCGCGGGATATTTTAAAAAGCTTAAGCCGTGCGGTGCATGATTTAGGCATAGCAAAACCATTACACGTCCATTGCAACAACTTGGGCGCGGCAGGTAATTTTCAAACCACGCTCGATACCATGGGCGCGTCTGATGGCGTGCCGATGCACCTGACGCACATTCAGTTCCACAGCTACGGCACAGAGGGAGATAAGAAGTTTTCATCCGCTGCGGCGCAAATCTCAGAAGCGCTCAATAAAAACAAACACATCACTGCAGATGTTGGGCAAATCCTATTCGGCCAAACGGTGACTGCATCGGGTGACAGCATGATGCAGCACTTAAACGCAAAGCATGCCAACCCCAAAAAATCTGTGATTATGGATATTGAATGCGATGCGGGTTGCGGCGTGGTGCCGTTTAAATATCGTGACCAAAACTATGTAAACGCACTGCAATGGGCAATTGGCTTAGAGCTTTTTCTCAGCGTGGATGACCCGTGGCGCATCTTCCTCACCACTGATCATCCCAACGGCGCACCGTTTACTAGCTACCCGCATTTAATTCGTTTACTGATGGATAAAAGCTTTAGAAACGAAGCCTTTGCTAAATTAAACCTAGATGCGCAAGCCATGAGCAATTTGCCATCACTAACACGCGAATATTCACTATATGAAATCGCCATTATGACGCGCGCAGGTGCTGCCAAGCTGATTGGTCTGAATAACTGCGGGCATTTGGGTGCAGGCGCACAAGCTGATATTACGGTTTACACCGACCAACCAGATCGTGAAGCTATGTTTGCCAAACCAGATTATGTGTTTAAAAATGGCGAATTGGTGGTAAAAGACGGCAAAATAGTAAAAGTGGTTTGGGGCGTAACGCATGTCACCAAACCTGCATTTGACATTGGTGTTGAAAAAGACTTAAAAGCTTATTTTGATAAATTCCATACCATTCAACTAGATAACTTTAAAATTAGCAATGATGAAATCGCTGATAATGGGCGTGACAAAATCGTGTCACACAAAAAAATGAACATGCATGATGAATATTAATGGCATCCAAATCGACGACACTTTCGCCGAAGCATTTAACATGCGGGCGACGCGGGTTATCATCACTGCGCATAATCATAAGTGGGCATACCACGCCGCCAACGCCATGACTGGCTTTGCCACTAGTGTGATTGGCTGTGGCGTGGAGGCGGGCATAGAACGCGAACTGCCTGCTGATGAAACGCCCGATGGTAGACCTGGTATCAGTATTTTGATGTTTGCCATGGGTAGTAAAGTGCTGATACAGCAACTGGAAACGCGCATGGGGCAATGCATCCTCACCTGCCCTACTGCTGCTGCGTTTGCTGGTATTGAGTCAAGAGAAGGACTGGAAGTAGAGCCAATCAACCTTGGTAAAAATTTACGCTATTTCGGCGATGGCTTTCAAACCTCTAAGCTTATATCAGGCAAACGTTATTGGCGCATCCCCGTGATGGATGGCGAATTTCTCGTTCAAGAAAGTACAGGCATGGTACGCGCGATTGGCGGCGGAAATTTTTTAATACTCGCCACTAGCCAAGAGGCAGCTTTAAACGCCGCAGAAACCGCCATTGAAGCCATGCAAAACATACCAAACGTCATTATGCCTTTCCCCGGTGGCGTGGTGCGTAGCGGCTCCAAAGTGGGCAGTAAGTATCCCAGCATGTTTGCTTCCACCAACGATGCTTTTTGCCCCACTCTCAAAGGCTTAACTAAAACCGAACTGGGTGATGACATTGAAAGCGTGCAGGAAATTGTGATTGATGGGCTGAGCTATGGCGACATTGCAAAGTCCATGAAAGTGGGCATTGAAGCGATTTGTGCTTTAAATAAAAACGGGGGCGAAAAAAGTGGCGTAAAGCGTATTTCGGCAGGCAATTATGGCGGTAAGCTGGGACCACATCATTTTAAACTGCATGAGATTCTGGGTGAAAAGTAAGATGAAGCCGCTCATCTTTACCCTTAAAAAAAATCCGTCGCTTAAGGTGGATTGTCGCAAATTGACGCCAGACAAACTGAAAGGTTTAAGCCAAAAACATATACTAGAAATCACATTAAATAACAGTATTAAAGTTGTTGATATATTTGAAATTACTGGTGAAAATTTTGAGCAGATTATGTTTACAAATTGCAACAATCAGCTTGAGTATATTGGCTGCCAAATGTCGTATGGCAACATCACCATTGATGGCGATTGTGGTGATTTTTTAGGTGC
>JANMBK010000049.1:0-2482 GCA_031360365.1 Methylophilaceae bacterium | reverse complement strand
GTGTGGTTTATCGTCGCCGATATTATGATTTACGTGGTGGTGTATTTTGGCACCATGGTCACAATCGTTGGTTATTTCAATCCGCTTATTACCATCCCATTTTTAGTGTGGCTAGTGTGCTATGTCATATCACTCAGCTATTTTGTGCCAAAATTAAGCAAAACATCGCAACGTCAAGCCGATGCACGTAGTTTGATGACAGGCCGCATTACAGACGCTTATACCAATATCAGCACGGTAAAACTGTTCTCGCACGCGGGGCGCGAGGCAGGTTATGCCAAGCACGCTATGCATGAATTTTTAGGCACGGTGCATGGCCAAATGCAACTGGTCAGTTCGGTAGAAATCGTTAATCATATCTTGAACATGTTGCTGATTATCAGCACAGGCTTATTGGCGTTATGGTTATGGAGTATTGGTGAGGTGACTGTTGGTGGCGTGGCAGCCGCCACTGCCATGGCGCTGCGTTTAAATGGCGTTTCTCATTGGGTGATGTGGGAAATGACATCGCTGTATGAGCAAATCGGCACCGTGCAAGATGGCATTAATACGCTGACTACCCACAATAAAATTATTGATGCACCTAATGCAAAACCTTTACAAGTACCCCCAAATGATATTCGTGGCGAAATTAAATTTGACGCGGTAGATTTTAATTACAACACCAATAAAACCATTTTAAATCAGCTTAATTTGCATATTAAAGCCGGTGAAAAAGTCGGGCTAGTCGGACGCTCTGGCGCGGGTAAATCCACCATCGTTAATTTGCTATTACGCTTTTATGAAGTTGAGGCAGGTAGTGTATTAATAGACAATCAAAATGTGCAAGCAGTAACACAAAACAGCCTGCGTGCCAGCATTGGCATGGTCACGCAAGATACGTCACTGTTACATAGAAGTGTGCGCGATAACATTTTATATGGCCGCCCCGATGCCACTGAAGCAGAAATGATCGCCGCCGCCAAACGTGCCGAGGCGCATGAATTTATACTCAACTTAAGTGATGCTAAAGGTCGTATAGGCTACGATGCGCATGTGGGCGAGCGCGGCGTTAAGCTCTCTGGCGGCCAACGCCAGCGCATTGCCATTGCACGCGTCATGCTAAAAGATGCGCCGATTTTGCTACTGGATGAAGCCACTAGCGCGCTGGATTCTGAGGTAGAAGCAGTGATACAAAGCAGCTTGTATCAATTGATGGAAGGCAAAACCGTGATTGCGATAGCGCATCGACTCTCTACCATTGCCGCCATGGATAGGCTGATTGTGCTGGATGAGGGGCAGATTGTTGAAGAGGGCACGCATAAAGATTTACTCAAGCAACAAGGCCTTTACGCCAGCCTGTGGGCGCGCCAAAGCGGTGGTTTTTTAGCAGAAAATTAGCTTTAAACGGTTAAAATACATGCTCTGCAAGCCAATATCCATGCGCCTTCCAGAGCATCGAAATAATGTATTTTTTGATTTGATAGAGACAGATTTAAATTAAGAGCCAATTCTTTTGGCGCTACTGCAGGCCATGCGAGTTGAGTGAGTTTGATTTATATTCAAAAGTGTATATATTCTGAAACACATCCTAAATTGGGAGCAAATAATGAGTTTTATAATTTTGATAGCACTATTAGTAACAATTTGGTTATTACTGGATATTAAAAAGAGCATACGAAGTAATAAAATTCATACCACATTGAGATTGACTATTGAATCTAATGAGAAGAGTGCTTCCCAGCTACCTATACGGTATGAGATTTTTGAAAAGAAATTATTTTTTGATGCAGTTTTACCGAAGGGTGTATCTTATTCATGCGAGCCTTTATATGATGATGAAGCTATTTTGCCCCTTGTGCGCGAAGTCGAACGTGTAGTTATTGATGGCTCGGTCGTTATTGCTTATTTGTCGCCAATTAAAATACCTATTATAGATTTTGAGAAAGAGTATGAAATTCTTAGAAGAAATGGGGATTGGGTGCTGTTCAAATAGTTAAATGTTAGCTTAAGCCTTAAGCAAAACAATCACTGCGCCGCTACCACCATCTTCGGGCTTGGCTTGCGCGTAGGCAATCACTTCATCTTTTTGTATCAACCAATGGCGTAGTTTGTTTTTTAGAATCGGCTCGCGGTTGCGCGAGCCCAAGCCTTTGCCATGCACAATGCGTACACAGCGAATATTACGTTTTTTGCAGTCGCTCAAAAACTCGGCAACATATTGTCGCGCTTCATCTGAAATTAAGCCATGTAAATCAATCTGTGCCTGCACCACCCAAAAGCCACGACGTAATTTGCTTAGAATGCTGGGCGATTGACCTGTGCGCAAATAAAGCAGCTCTTCACCACTTTCTAGCTCATGTGCAGGATAGTAATCATCACTTAACGAATCTTTAAGCGCTTGTTTTTCATCGCGTATAAATTGTTTGGCGATGGGTTTAGGGTAAGTTTTTTCGGTAAATGGTACGTCTATATTAAGTGGGCGGGCGTTTTTAATTTCGGC
>JANMBK010000024.1:0-3191 GCA_031360365.1 Methylophilaceae bacterium | reverse complement strand
GCGGCGGGGGCTACAGAGCTTGTTTTTATTACCGGGCGTAATAAGCGCTCCATTGAAGACCATTTTGATGATGCTAGCGAGTTGGAGGCAGCACTTGAAGCGAGCGGTAAAAAAGACATGCTCGAGTTGCTGAGGGCTATTTTACCGTCGCATGTATCCTGTATCTGACAAGACCCTACCCATTTCAACAATTTTTTTACCCAAACTATGTCGGCTTTTCTAGCCAAAGCAATTCGCAATTTAGGATGTGGTGTTAGTTGTGTCAGCTCATCATCGGCTAATAATTCCTCATACAATTTTTCTCCTGGTCTTAAGCCAGTATATTTAATCTTAATCTCATCTTCTTGAAAGCCTGATAAGCGAATCATATCTTTGGCTAATTCAGCAACTTTTACTGGCTCACCCATATCCAGTACAAAAATTTCACCGCCCTGCCCCATTAAGCCTGCTTGCATCACCAGTTGTGATGCCTCGGATATCGACATAAAAAACCGCGTTATCTCCGGATGCGTTACCGTCACTGGTCCACCTTTGGCAATCTGCTCACGAAATTTCGGAATCACGCTGCCACTACTCCCCAACACATTACCAAAACGCACCATGACAAAATGTGTATTTGATTTTGCGCCTGCTTCTAAGCTTTGGCACACCATTTCCGCCAATCGCTTACTTGCGCCCATGACATTGGTTGGGTTGACAGCTTTATCTGTCGAGATTAACACAAACTTTTCTACTCCCACTTGCATACATGCACTTGCTAACACATAAGTGCCCAACACATTGTTAGATAAAGCTTCTGCTACATTATGCGTCTCCATCAATGGCACATGCTTGTATGCGGCCGCATGAAACACTACTTTTGGCTTATATTGTGAAAGTATGCATTCAACTCTAGTTTGATTTTTAGTATCGCCTGCAATAAATATCAGCTCAGTCACATCAGCAACTCGCTGCAAATCTTGTTCTAACTGATAAAGCGCGTATTCAGATACATCAAAACATATCAACCTATTAGGCTTAAACTTTAGAATTTGCCTACAAAGCTCAGAGCCTATCGACCCCCCCGCGCCACTCACCATCGCCGTATGATGCTCGATTAACTGCTGCAAGCCCTGATTGTCTAAATTGACCGTCTCTCGACCCAGCAAATCCTCAACTTCTACTTTGCGAATTTGCGAAACACTTATTCTGCCACTTATTAAATCATCTACTGCGGGCACGGTCAGCGCTGTTAATCCATGCGCATTGGCTAACGTCACCACTTTACGACGCATCGAATTCGCCTCTGGGGGTAAAGCCATAATAATATTGCCAACCTCAAAATTAGAGGCAATTTCAGGTAATTCCTCTATGGCACCTAATACACGTACACCCATGAGCAATCTACCGCGCATAGCCTTTCTTTCGTCTAACAACCCTACCACACGCCATTGCTTGCTTCTAGCCAAGTCTTTAAGCAAAGCTATTGCCAACTCTCCAGCACCAATGATAATAACTGGCTCTCCCTGTAAGCGCGACACGCCATAAAGCCGATGTTCTTTCCAAGCGCGATAAGCAAAGCGACTGCCACCCATCAAAAACACTAACAAAATGGGGTCTAGTATTAATACAGATCTTGGCACGGCGAATAATGGATTAAGCATAAACAGCAATGCGGCTACAGTCATAGACGCGAAAACGACTGCATTAATAATTCTTTTGAGATCGGGTATACTGGCGAAGCGCCATACGCCTTGATACAAGCCAAACAGCACAAAAACAGCACTTTGAAGCAATACCACCCAAAATGCCGTTTCATACAAATGAATATAAAAATTTGTAGGAATTTCAAAATTAAAGCGGAGTAGAAAACTTAAACTCCAAGCGATGAATGCAACAACAACATCGTGCGCAAATGCACTAAAGGAACGTAGATTAGTTAAAAATTGCCAATGGCTCTTCATTTGTTTTAAATAAGACTTTTGTTAATTTTTTTGAGGTAACATTTAAGCACTATTCTAGTTTTTAGCCACAGAGATATCAATAACAACTTCAGTAAACACTAATGTTGAACACCATCTCTACATAATACTTTAAGAACCGTTAAAGCAATGATTTTTAAATCAAAAAATAAAGATTGTTTATGCATATAATCCACATCTAGTTTTACTTTATCAGGAATAGACAGCTCATCGCGACCATTGATTTGTGCCCAGCCAGTGATGCCAGGCTTTAGTATATGCACCCCCTCTTCCGTTCTCAGCCTTATCAAATCATCTTGGTTAAACAACGCCGGTCGTGGGCCGACAAGGGACATATCTCCTTTCAGAACGCTCCACAGTTGCGGCAATTCATCTAAGCTGGATTTGCGTAAAAATGAACCCACTGGCGTTAAAAACTGTTCAGGTTCTGGCAAAAGATGTGTCGCCACTGCTGGCGTATCAACTTGCATCGTGCGAAACTTTGGCATTCTAAATAACTTATTTGCTTGCCCCACTCGATCCGACCAATAAACAACTGGGCCAGTTGATGTTAATCGCACCGCCACAGCCACCAATAAAAATGGTAGTGTAAAAAAAGATAAGGCCAAAAACACCAAGCTTAAATCAAATAAACGCTTCATTCACTATTCGCCTTGCAAAGCCAATGCGGTAAATTTTAAACCATCTGCAACTGTAACAGGAGGCTTCCAACCTAATAGCGTATATGTTTTAGAGATATCAACTTGCAAATTACTACATAGCCTATGTGCAACAGATTGTTTACCCAAAAGAGCTGCACAACCCTCAATTAAGGTTTGCGGAACCGGCAAAAGCCTTGATTGCACACCTAGCGCCGCGGCGCATTCTTGCAATAACTTTGTAGTCGATAAATCATGACCATCAGAAACCAAGAAAAGTTGATTTTTTGCCGCAGGATGCTCAATACAACACACAATTAAACTCACCAGATTGCCCACATAAACGAAACTGCGTTTGTTATGAATAGCACCCAGCGGCATGGGGATTCCTCGCTTTACAGCCTTCAACATACATGCAAAGTTAGCTTTTACCCCTGCCCCATATATCAATGGTGGACGAATAATCACAACATCCATGCCAGTTTGCCGCGCAATCAGCAAAAGGCCTTGCTCCGCTTCATACTTTGATACTGCATAAGCATCTTGGGGGTTCGCTGCATCTTGTGCAGTGAAAGGCTTATCCAATTCTGTA
>JANMBK010000292.1:0-1669 GCA_031360365.1 Methylophilaceae bacterium | reverse complement strand
GCTGTTTTTTATGAGCTTTTTAGGATTAGCTTTACTGGGATGGCTCACTAATCAAGCTTGGTTTTATAACGGCCTGGGCGTCACCACCCCCAGCAATTACATGGCTTTGATGCTATTTTTATTGGTGTCTCCGGTATTTTTGTTTATTTTGCGCCCAATCATGGCTAGCTATTCACGCAAAAATGAATTTGAAGCCGATGATTATGCTGCCAAACACGCTAACGCCAAACATTTAGTAGAGGCGCTGGTAAAGTTGTATCGCGATAATGCCTCTACCTTAACGCCCGATCCGTTGCATTCTGCATTTTACGATTCGCACCCACCAGCTAGCATGCGCATTGCAAAATTAGCTAGTTACATAGCAAAATAGGCATACAATGAACTAGATTTTTTAGGTGTTAGCCATGTATAAATTAGCCATCATTAAAATAGTAGTATTGTTGTTCAGTTTAACGGCTTTGAGTGCTAGTGCCAACGAGCTGTTCGCTAAAGCTGACGTGGCCGCAGGCAAGACCCTGCACGACAAAGACTGTGTGAGTTGCCATGCTAGTAGTTTTGGCGGCGATGGTTCAGCAATGTACACGCGCGACTTTGCCAAAGTCACCAGCGCTAAAGGCCTTATTGCACAGGTGCGCAACTGCAATACAAATATTGGCTTAAAATGGTTTGAAGATGAAGAACTTAATGTGGCCGCGTACCTCAATAAAACCTACTATAAATTCGAAAAATAAATGAATCAACCTCAATGCAAGGCCTAGTATGCAGGGCTTAGTGATTGCCGCCTTTGGCAAACGTTACCAAGTAGAACTGCCCGACAAAAGCCGCATTAGCTGCGTTACCCGTGGTAAAAAAACCGACCTTGCTTGTGGTGACAAAGTCATCATCAAGCTAACTGATAAAGCTGAAGGCGTCGTGGAAAAGTGCCTAGAACGCAAGACTATCCTATATCGCAGCAGCACTATTAAAAGCAAAACCATTGCCACCAACGTCACCCAGATTATCATTGTGTTGGCCACCCAACCCAGTTTTTACGAGGCTTTGCTAAATCGCTGTTTAGTGGCCGCTGAAGCAGCCAATATTAAACCACTCATTGTGCTAAACAAATGCGATTTAGCCGATGCAGATGATGCCAAAATAAAGCTAAAGATTTACCAAGACTTAGGTTACAACGTATTGCATTTATCCGCTAAGCAAGAGATTAGCGCATTGTGGCCATATTTAGCCAATCACCAAAGCGTGTTGGTAGGCCAATCTGGCATGGGTAAATCCACCATTATTAACGCCCTACTGCCCGATCAAAATGTGCGCACACAAGCGATGAGCGAAGCACTAGATAGTGGCAAACATACGACTACTGCAGCACATTTATATCACCTTGACACTAGCTCTAGCTTAATCGACTCACCTGGTTTGCAGGAGTTTGGCTTAAATCATCTTAGTCAAACTGATTTAGAATTGGCGTTTATTGAGTTTAGGCCATATTTAGGCAAATGCCGCTTTAACAACTGTAAACACACGCACGAGCCAGATTGTGCAGTCATTGGTGCTGTCAATACTGGTAAAATTTCACCCAATAGATTAAAGTTCTATCAAGAATTATCGCTAGAAATTAACCCCTAAATATTTTCTAAGCTTAAGCTACAAACATGAGTAAAACCGCCTTTATTTC
>JANMBK010000288.1:0-5176 GCA_031360365.1 Methylophilaceae bacterium | reverse complement strand
TTGTGTTTTAACCGCATCTTTAATTACACTACCACTACCCGCGCGATGACTGGCCATGTACGCCAGAGTTAAACTGGTGGCAAAAAATACAATCACGCAAGCTGCGGTAGCTTTGCTCATAAAGTTAGATGAGCCGCTCACACCAAACAAGCTGCCTGATGCACCGCTACCAAAGGCTGCGCCCATATCAGCACCTTTGCCGTGCTGCAATAGCACCAACCCAATGACGCCTGCGGCGGCTAATACGTGTACCACTGTAATTAAATTTTCCATTTATAATCTTCCATTGCTTTAGCTATTCTCTAACCATTTTTTGCCTGTTTTTATGCGGCAGCTTTTTCAGCCGCCAGGCAAATATTTTCAAATTCTTGCGCATTCAGCGAACACTTGCCAATCAGCCCGCCATCAATGTTTTCAACAACGCATAATTGTAGCGCATTTTGTGGGTTTACGCTGCCTCCGTAGAGTATTTTTAGCTGGCTTGCCGCGTCAATATTTAATGTAGCAATCTTATTGCGGATAAATTTGTGCATGCTTTTTGCCTGCTCTGGCGTAGCCGCTAAGCCCGTACCAATCGCCCAAATGGGTTCATAAGAAATCACAGTATTAGCAAACACTTCCGCACCATAAGCATTAATAATAGCATCTAGCTGTTTACCAACCACCATTTCCATCACACCCGCTTCGCGTTCTATTAGCGTTTCGCCCACGCACAAAATCGGCGTAATGCCATGCTTTTTAGCCATCATAAATTTTTGCGCGATATTTTCGTCTGATTCGCAATATGCTGTTGCGCGCTCTGAATGCCCAACAATAACGTAACTAGCGCCAAAATCGTGCAGCATATCTGCACTCACTTCACCTGTGTAAGCGCCTACTTCCACTTTAGCAAGATTCTGCGCACCCCAAGCAATATCGGTGTGTTGCAGCGCGCTTTGTAATTGAGCCAGATAAGGATAAGGCGCGCAAATAACCACTTGTGTGTGTTTTAAATGAGTGAGTGTTGTGACAAAATCATTCAGCAAGATGGCATTTTGTTTCAAGTTGCCATGCATTTTCCAATTGGCTACGACTAACTTACTTGCAGATTTTTTTACTGATTTTTTGGTCATGGCTTTCTTTGGTTTAAAGACTTATACGCCTTAAGATTTGGCGCGAATTCTACGCGCGCCTGCAGTCTTGGTCAATGTGCTTGGTCAACGTGCGCAGCATGAAAAAAGGCACTCAAGCAAACAAATCAGACTCAGGTTTCGGTTCGGGCTTGCCCACCATTGCCAAGCGCTCCAAAGCTGCCAAAAACTCAACATTGCGTTGCAAATGCTGGCTAGTTTCCGCGTGTCGTGCACCATGCATGTGCGCCAAACGCACGATGCTTTGCGCAGACATTTTCCACTTGAGTTTTTCCAGCAGTTCATCAGCCAAATCGGGACGATTGCATAGCAGCACCATGTCACAACCCGCATTCAGCGCCGCCAAGCTACGAGTAGTTACATCTCCGCCCACGCTTGCGCCTTCCATACTTAAATCATCGCTAAATATCACGCCATTGAAGCCCAAACGCTCGCGCAATACTTTTTGCAGCCATTTCGCTGAAAAGCCGGCAGGTTTATCGTCCACTTTTGGGTAAATGACATGCGCAGGCATAATCGCCGCCAAACCTTCATCTATCATTTGCCTAAATGGCTGCATATCATTTTGCGCAATTTGGTCAAATTCACGCTCATCAATGGGAATGCTCACGTGCGAATCGGCCACTACGAAACCATGCCCAGGAAAGTGCTTGCCAACCGCTTGCATGCCGCCTTTTTTAAGGCCCTGCATTACGGAAAAAGCCAGCTCATTTATCGCTTGCGCATTGCCATGAAAAGCGCGGTCACCTATCACTAAGCTATCGCCATAATCCATATCTAGTACTGGTGTGAAACTAAAATCTAAGCCATGTGCACGCAGCTCAGCGGCTAAAACCCAGCCTGCTTGCACGGCTAATTGTTTGGCTTTTTTTCTATCCGTGTCCCAAATTTTACCAAATTCGCGCATCGGCGGAATTTTAGTAAAGCCATCCCTAAACCTTTGTACACGACCACCTTCGTGATCGACCGCGATTAAAAGAGGCGGGCTGCGAAGCGCATGGATACTGGCTGTCAGGGCAGCTAATTGCGCGCAATTTTCAAAGTTACGCGCAAATAGAATCACGCCACCCACCAGTGGATGTTGCAATCTTTTGATGTCATCAGGCGTTAATTCTTTGCCAATAACATCTAACATGACTGGGCCTAAACTCATTTTATGCTTTCCACATTTTATGTCTATTTTAACCGATACAAACTGGTGATTTCTTTGACTCGCGCTGCATAAAGTGGGTCAGATTGATCGCTGCTTTTGGCATGTTTTGGCGCAATATCTAACTTTTCTACTACCGATAAACCAGCATCGGCAATCCATTTTTGCAATTCTTCCTCGCTTCGCAAACCTAAATGCACTGCCAAATCTGACAATATCAACCAAGCTTCGCCGTCGTCATTTAAGTGCGCTTTAAGTCCACTTAAAAAACCTTTTAACATGCCACTGTTTGGGTCGTAAATGGCATGTTCAATTGGCGCATTGGCTTTGGCGGGCAGCCACGGCGGGTTACACACAATTAAGTCAGCTTTTTTGTGTCCACTTGGGAATAAGTTAGCTTGCTCGATTGTAATATATTGTTTTAAATTCAGTTTTTCAATATTGTCAGCCGCACAATTGAGCGCTCGCACGCTGTTATCCGTTGCTATGACTGCTTTAATACCGCGTGTCACCAAAATTGCCGCGATGACGCCAGTGCCAGTGCCAATATCAAATGCAGTTTTGGCGTTGCCAATTGATGTTGTATTAATCAAATCTAAATATTCACCGCGTATTGGGCTATATACGCCGTAATGCGCATGGATATTGACTTGCAGGGCATCAATAAACACGCCTTTTTTGCGCCATTCGTGTGCACCGTTCATGCCTAATAGCTCACGTAAAGACAACACCAATTTTGCAGGTACTTTATCAAGCTTAGTATTAGTAATTAGTGCGCCAGCAATAGCATCTTTAGTGTTTGGCGCGCGCTTTAAATCACAGCTTCCGTGATTAAGCTCGACTAAAATTTTGTTTGTAATGCTAGCACGTTGAATTTGCCTTGCACGATGCTGGTGAAACGCCTGCGTTAAATTTTCTGCAGGCGCAATCGGCTTAATATCGACTTTACGCGTAATGACTTGCAGCAATTGTTTGGCATTTTGAAAATCGCCGCGATACAACAGCGATGCACCCTCGCACACTTGTTTGTAAGCCACTTTCGCGTTGGTGGTGTCATCTGCAATAATAATGTTTTTGGGCGGCGCGGTGTTGGCCTCACTTTGCCAGACTGCTGTTTGTGGCTTGCCTTTTTCTTGCCAGAAAACCATTTGTTCAGCCTTAAATTTTTCTGTTGTTAATGTTTCAATCAATGCATAGTCTCAATTACTGAATGGTTTAAATATTAAAGCTTAAATGGGTTAAAGTTAGTGTTTTTATCATAAAAATCTTCATCCTCGGCATGTTTTAAAAACGCAACAACTTTGTACACGATTGGCGTAAAGGCAACTTCTACACCAATCTTAGCAATGATTTGTGCGCCAATAATCAGCGGTATTTTATCGTTAGGAATAATGCCAGAGCTCCAAAATGCCAGCGGTACGAACATGATGGTGTCCACCGTTTCGCCAAAAATGCTGCTAGTAATAGTGCGTTGCCATAAGTGCTTGCCAGCACTTACAATTTTCATTTTTGCCATTACAAAACTATTCACAAACTCGCCCACCGCAAATGCAATTAAGCCAGCCAACGATATTCTCCAAGTACTACCAAATGCCACTTCGTATTCAGCTTGGTTCTGCCAAAACGGCGCTGGCGGCAGAGCTTCTATCATCCATGCCATCAGGCTTGCAAATGCCAAGCCTGCAAAGCCAGCCCAAATGACGCGACGACTGGCAGCATAGCCATAAACTTCGGTGAGAATATCGCCAAAAATAAACGAGATGGGAAAGAACAACACGCCCGCGCCAAAAGTCAGCGTACCGAACAAAGGCGCATCTATTTGTGTGACTTTTGCGGGGCCAATTAAATTGCTGCACACCAGTACGCACACAAAGGCGGCCATGATGAAATCGTAATATTTGTATTGTTTGCGCATAGATTTATATTCTACAGCCCCTATTCTACGCGAACATCAAACTTATCCCGCAAATAATCTCCCCCCAAGTTAATGGCTAAAATCAAGCTCATTAAGCTTAAGCCCACCACCAACACATAATGCGGCGCTACTAGCATATAACGCACGCCATCGCGCAACATGGCGCCCCAGCTGGCGTTGGGCGCTTGTATGCCTAAGCCGAGGAATGAAAGAGAAGCCTCGGCTATCATCACGCTGGCCAAACTATAGGTCGCTTCCACCATTAAAATAGGGCCCAATAAGGGAAGAATATGTTTGATTAATAGCCGTGGCACACTTGCCCCCAGTGATTCTGCCGCCAGCACATGTTGGCGATTGCGCAAACTGAGTGTCTGGCCGCGAGTAAGGCGCGCATAGCTAACCCAGCCAGTAATGCATAACGCCAATATTAAATTACTAATTCCCGCGCCCAACACAGCGGCAAAGGCAATCGCCAGCAAAATGCCGGGGAAAGCCAAGAAAACATCAGTGATTTTCATCAATAGCGCATCTACCTTGCCACCATAAAACCCTGCCAGCAAGCCAACAACCACACCCACGAACATGGTAATCACAGTGACAACAATCGCTAGAAAAAATGAGACTTGCACGCCTTCTAGAATTCTTGCCAGAATATCGCGGCCTAAGTCATCTGCACCCAACCAATTTTGCATGTTTGGGCTAGATAAAATGGTGTTGAGGTTTATTGAATTTGCTTGTAAACCAAGCAGTTGGCCAACAATTACAGCCAGTATCCAAAAACCCAAAATAGACAGTGCAAATATTTTCATGTGGCTAGTTTTAGGTAGAAGCGCGCACGCGTGGATCTGCAAATCGGTACAACACATCGGTTAATAAATATACCAACACATAACTAAGCGCAATCACCAGCACGCAAGCTTGCGTCACTGGGTAATCGCGCTTCTCTATGCTTTCTACCAAAAGCCTTCCAATACCATCCCA
>JANMBK010000282.1:0-17011 GCA_031360365.1 Methylophilaceae bacterium | reverse complement strand
GCAAGCAGGCTTAATGGGGCAGGGCGGTGAAATTTTTGTACTGGATATGGGTGAGCCAGTAAAAGTTGCTGAATTAGCCAAAGATATGATTCGCTTATCTGGCTTTCAAGAGGATGAGATTAAGATTAAATATACTGGCTTAAGACCAGGAGAAAAATTATATGAGGAGTTGTTAGCCGATGATGAACTGACACAGCCCACGCCGCATCCTAAATTGCGAATTGCTTTGGCCAGAAAAGCCGACATAGTTTGGGTAAAAAGATTGTTGAAATGGGTAGAGTCTTGTCAGCTGAAGGATGAAGCAGCGATTAAAAAAGAATTAGCCACATGGGTAGATGAGTACGTGCAAACTGCAAACGAGTTGCCTGCTACAAAGCTGCCAGTTGCACCTGATACAATAATTAATACGATACATTAAAAAGTGAACAGATGAATAAAATTACCAAAGCAGTTTTTCCTGTAGCTGGTTTAGGCACACGCTTCTTGCCTGCAACTAAGGCCAGCCCAAAAGAAATGCTACCAATTGTAGATAAGCCACTCATTCAATATGCGGCTGAAGAAGCAATTGCGGCGGGTGCGACAGAGCTTGTTTTTATTACCGGGCGCAATAAGCGCTCCATTGAAGACCATTTTGATGATGCTAGCGAGCTGGAGGCATCACTTGAAGCGAATGGTAAAAAAGACATGCTCGAGTTACTAAGAGCTATTTTACCGTCACATGTATCCTGTATTTTTATCCGCCAGCCCAAAGCGCTTGGCCTTGGGCATGCTGTGCTTTGTGCTAAACCAGTCGTGGGAGATGCGCCATTTTCAGTCATATTAGCTGACGATTTAATTGATGCTAGCCCAGCTGCAACTAAGCAAATGGCTGATGTGTTTGCACGTAAACAATGCTCAATATTAGGGGTAGAAGATGTCTTGCTAGCTGAAACAGCGAGCTATGGCATTGTGGATGCATTTGAAGTTGAGCCAAATTTGCTCAAATTAAGAAGTATTGTAGAAAAACCAAAACCAGCCGACGCACCTTCCACATTGGCAGTGGTGGGTCGCTACATACTGACACCTAAGATTTTTGATTGTTTAGAAAAAGTAAAGCCTGGTAAAGGTGGCGAAATTCAACTCACAGATGGCATAGCAGATTTAATGCAGGTTGAAGATATATTGGCCTATCGCTTTTCTGGAAAGCGTTTTGATTGTGGCAGCAAACTGGGTTTTATGAAAGCTAACGTAGAGCTTGCATTAAAACATCCTGAAATAGCCAAAGATTTTAGTCAATATTTAGCCTCCTTAAACAAATGAAATAGTGAAGTAAATTGACGCGCTCAGTCAACCCAAGCCAATATTTGCAACAAGCAGAGCTAATACATAGCCAAAAAACTGTGGATACGGCGATTGATGCAATGGCTAAGCAGTTAAATATTGATTATGCGAACGAGCACCCCATTTTATTAACTGTGATGGGTGGGGCAGTCTATTTCACCGGTCAATTGCTACCCAAGCTAACCTTTGCGCTGGAGTTAGACTATGTACAGGCGACTAGATACCATGGTAAAACTGTGGGCACTCAACTTAAATGGGTTGTTATGCCTAAAGACAGCATTAAAAATAGAAGCGTGCTGATTATAGATGATATATTGGATGAAGGTTTAACGCTTAGAGCAATTGCAGATCAATGCAAGCAGCAAGCGGCCAAGGACATAAAAGTAGCCGTTTTAGTTGAAAAATTGTTGAATAAAGCTAAACCTATTAACGCAAACTATAGCGGGTTGTCTGTTCCAAACCGCTATGTGTTTGGTTGTGGTATGGATGTTAATGGATGGTGGCGCAATCTGCCAGCAATCTATGCGTTATCAAATAATAGCTGAACATTGTTAACTTATTTAATTTACATTTTTATGACTAGCACAGATGTACTACGGTGTCAGTTTGTTGACATAATAGTTGATGTTCTAACTTAAATATTGATGTAAAATATAGTTTTTAATTTTTAACTATTTGATTTTAAATAATAAAAATATTAATATAAAGGTGGTATCAATCATGCATTTATGTACTCATCTAGTACGATGTTAATCGTGAGGAGTATGTAGTGATGAAAAAAACTGAAGCGAATCAAAATTGGGAGCGAGTGTTTCATGTTATTCAAGAATCATTCGCAGTAAAAAAACATTTAGATTTTTTTAAATGGTTACAGAATAGTGTAAGTCAACTACTCCCACACGATGTTTTAGTCGCTGCCTGGGGTGATTTCTCAACTGGAGATTTAAATTTCGATGTGTCTTCTAACTTAGAGGATATTCGCACGCAAAAGCTCATTGATGCGCCAGGAGTTTTTGCGTATTTAATGTGTAACCTTCACCAGCGCTGGATTGATAATGGCGAAAGATGGTTTCGTATTAATTTTTTTGATGCAGAAGGCATTAATATTCAACCCCCTACCGCTTTTACACGCAAGCTTGGTGGTATGAACTCTTTGCTGGTATACGGCGTTAAAGATACACGCGGTAAAAATGATTGTATTTACGTATTTTTTGATAGAGCACGTGAGTTTCAGGTTCAGGATTCTTTGCTTGGCTTGTTAATGCCTCACGTGGATGCAGCCTTACGCCGTGTTGAGTATATAGAAACTTTAACCACTCAAGAGGTCTTAGATGAATTTAGTCTTGGTGGCTTAAGCGAGCGTGAACACGAAATACTGCATTGGGTTAAAACAGGTAAAACCAATTTTGAGATTGGCATGATATTAAGTATCAGCCCAAACACAGTTAAAAATCACCTTAAACGAATTTTTCAAAAGTTAGATGTGTCTTGCCGCGCACAGGCCGTAGCCAAATACATTCCTAAAAGCCCAGCAGAACTGAAGTTATTTTAGGCAACTTTAGCCTCTGCTGTTTGTCAGTCTGAGCTTGTTAATGTTACGGTTCGTAAATGCAGTAGAGCACTTTGCATTTATACCTTTTACTCACAAATTAGCGGTGACCCAGATGGGCTATTGTGAACTTCTCTTGCACTTCTTATGATTGTACTCATTACTTGCTAAGTAAGTTTGGTTAGGGATAAAATGTATAAGAGTATGCTGATATCAGTAGTTTTTGCTGTACTTTCAATTGTCTCAGTATCGGCGCTTGCTGTAAGTAATGCTGCTGATAAAGCTGCTATGAGTGTGGTAAGTATTGCAAATAGCACGAATAACGGTGCATTGTTATTACAAGCGTCCGATAAGAGTAGCGATATAGCTCAAAATGTAACATCTCAATCCAAACCTCAGTCCGCAGAGAAAAGTGAGTCAGTCTTTTCAACCGAATGGCTGTTTATTGTGGCTTTGTTTTGGTTTGTCATTCTTTCAAATCGTAGAGGCGTTTGATTTGTAGTTCGCACAGTACTAGTTCACTAGAGCTGCATTTATTTTAATGGTGCTGGTATAAGCTAATCATAAAGTGAATTTATAATCAGTAAGATTTCTGTTCTTCTAGTAATAATTATAATATAGTGAATGTGATATGCTACTTATTGTATCTTTAAAAATCTTTTTAAGAACGGAATAATTAATATGAGAATTAAAGCACTATTATGGCTAATTATCGGCCACCTAATATTGATGTCAATGTCGATTGCCAACGCTGGCGCTACCCAAGCCTATAAATTGCGTCAAGGTGACTTGATTCAAGTTTCAGTTTGGGGCGAGGACAAGCTGCAAAAAGAAAGTCTTGTGTTACCAGACGGCAGTATCACCTATCCTTTGGCAGGCAGGGTAGAGGTTGTGGGCTTAACTTCTACAGAAGTGGAGAAGCGAATTGCCGAAAAGTTAAAAGCTTATCTTCCAGATCCACAAGTATCAGTAGTCATCGAAAAAATTACTGGTAATTTAGCGCATGTTATGGGGAAAGTGCTGAAGCCTGGCCAAGTGCTAATGACGGGACCGATGACAGTGCTAGATGCATTGAGCATAGCGGGCGGCTTAGACAAATTTGCCGATCGAAGTAACATTAAGGTATTGCGCAATACCTCTCAAGGACAAAAAGCGATCCCAGTCTATTATGACCAACTACTTCGCGGTCAAAATCTAGAAAGTAACATTACATTAAATCCGGGGGACACAATTTTGGTGCCTTAGTTATATTTACAACAATGTAACGCCATAACTAAGTAAATCACACGAATGTATTGTTTTAACTGCCTGAATATAGGGTATAATTTTTATCGTTTGGGTAACTATATTCAGGGCTTAAAATGATAACTAAAATACTATCTTCCATTAAAAATCACAATTACAATAAGTCTGTACTACAACTAATTACAGGGGTTGCATTTTGTTTGATGTATTTTCAATTAAATGCGGCTGAAGTTACAACGGGCGCCAAGTCATTAAGTGGAGATCTAAACGGTTCTTCAAAAAAACCTAGCGACTTCTCAAAGGGCGGTAGTATCTCAAGCGAGCCAAGATTCTTGGATGATGGCGGAATAGTAAGAGAAACTGATTTTTCAAGAGAAACAGGAACCTCAAGAGAAACAGAAGGCATAATGCCAGCTGGTTTCTCAAATAAAATAATATTCACCACAAGTGTGGCGCATGACTCTAACCCCGCTCTAGACGACAGCAGAAAAAAATCTGTATGGATCTATTCGTTAATTCCTCGACTATTGCTAGACTATACTGGTGAAGTAAATAGTTTTTATTTAGATGCTGCTCTATTAGTTCAAAGGCACTCAAATGAAGAGATTCTAACTGACCGTGAAGATCCTGCATTAAAGCTAGGCTGGAACCGTACATACGAGTCGGGCTTTTTTGGCTTGTATGCAAACTATCTGGAGAGCTCCACTCGCAGTGAAGAGTTAAGAACAGCTGGTGTATTCAGCGGTAATGCGGGCAATGACAATACACAGAGGGTAAGGCAGTATGGTGCAAGATGGGAGCATATGATTGCCCCAAGATGGAGCCTTTCAACAAATGGTGAATACACTGAAGAAGCTTTTAGTGGTGGTGTAAGTCTTATCGATTCCTCCGCGGTAGGCGTAAGGTCAAAATTAAATTATGCGTATACCGAAAGGCTAGACACTTACCTTCAAATAGGCTATGCACAAATTAGGCCAGATCAAACTTTCAACGATACAGATCTTGCTCGTTTGGCTTTAGGGGCTGATTACCAGCTAAGTGAGGCTCTAAAAGTTTCATCTCGTGCTGGTATCTATCATCTGTCAGGCAGGCAGTCTGATACAGACTGGGAGGCTGGTGTGCAAGCTAGTTATCAAGTTGGTCGTATGGGGTATGAGGCTGAGTTAAACAGAGAGCTAGGAGCGGCTTCTGTTGGGGGCTTCCAAAAGTCGGATACATTTAGGCTGGGATGGTTTTATGACATAAGTGAATTTGACAAACTTAATGTAAATTACGCGTTTGTTAAATTTAAACAAGACGCGCAGGTAGGTTTGCTAAAGTCAGAAACTCAGCAAATCAGTGCATTTTATGATCGTATCTTGCGGGGCAATTGGAAGGGGCAAGCTAATATCACTTTTAGAGAAAATAAAAGAGATATCCGTAGTGATGGAAATATTGTTGGCGTGTCATTAATTTATGATGGTTTAAGTTTTTAATAAAAATAAAGGGAATAGCACTAATGGCCGTAGAAAAAGAAATGACGTTTAATGATTATTTCAACATTGTTAAACGAAAATCCTCATATGTAGTGATTTTTTTCTTTTTGACCTTCTTGGCGGTGATTGCGATTGCAATATGGATTTCACCTGTATACCAATCTACAGCAACGATACTGATTGAATCTCAACAAGTAAAGCCAGATATAGCAAAAGAAAAATATGCGGCTGACCGCTTTGCAGCGCTGAATCAAGTTGTACTTAGCAAAGATAATTTAATCAAAATTGCCGAGCAATATAAATTATATGGCTTAGATAAAAAACCCAATTTATCTCGCGAAATTTTATTCTCTGCTACTCGTCAGAATATATTTGTAGAAAGACTTAGAGCCGAGCCTGACGGATGGGAAGGTGCCTCCACGTTTGCATTTAATGTTTCATTCAAGCACTATAATGCTGAGGAAACTTACAAGATAACTAATGATTTGGTTAAGCTGTTCTTGGATGAAAATGATAGAGTTAGCAAAGAGCGAGTGGTTGAAACGGCAGATTTTTTTAGTAATGAAGAGGCAAAGAGAAGATCTGATTTAGAAAAAATAGAAAAAGAAGTCGCAAACTACAAGCGAATATACGCTGACTCGCTTCCTGAAAATAAGGAAATGTATGTTGGTAGTTTAGAAAGGCTCGAGAATGATTTAAGAGCTACCCAGCGGGAATACAGCGCTACTCAGGCTGAGCTGCGGTCATTGGATGTCAGTTTAGAATCTGCCAAGGCTGGCATCGGATTAGCACCACCTCAAGAGCGTGTTGTTGCTCCAACAGATTTAGACGGATTGAAATTAGAGTTAGCTAAACAAAAAAGTATCTACAACGACAACCATCCTGCTGTGCGTGTATTACAACGCAGAATAGATCAATTAGAAAAGAATGCTACATCTGCGCCTAGCCAAGCTGTGCCTGTTAAGACAGTAACGGCACAATCAGTCATGGTAGAAAAAGTACAAGCGCAAATAGATACAGCGAATGCAAGGCTCAAATCATTGAATGATGACGAAGCTAGTATTCGTGCAAGAATTAGCCAAACTGAAGGCCGTGTTATGCGCAGCGCGCAAACCGAAGGTGCACTTGGGGCTATATTACGAGAGTATGAAAATGCTAAAACGGCTTATGCAGAGATAAAAATCAAGTTGGATAATTCTAAAATTGCCAAAAATATTGAGATGGAAAATAAAGGGGAACGTTTTGTTTTAATTGAAGCGCCAGTTTTCCCCAAAAAACCTATAGAACCCAATCGAATTTTAATTATTGTTGCTGGATTCTTTGGGGCAATAGCTTTCGCAGTCGCATTAGTAATTTTGATAGAAACCCTTGATCAACGTATAAGAGGCGTTGATACGCTGGCTTCAATCATGAAAATTCAGCCGATAGCTACAATACCCTACATTACAAATAAAGCAGAATTATCACGAAAAAAATACATCGTTAATTATACTGTAGTTGGTATTTTGGCTTCAGCCCTACTTGTTATGACAATAGTGCACTTCTTTGTTATGCCACTCAATGTTTTGATGGCTAAGATTATCGCTAGATTTTAGTGAAAGCAGGTTATGGAAAAGATTAAAGATGCTTTAGAAAAAGCCAAAATACAGCAGGGTGCACAAGCCCCTGTATTTGTAACAAAACAAAATAAACCACCTGGCACATTGGTAAAAAGCGATGATGCACTTCACACAATAGTTTACAACGAAACAGCGGTGGTTAAATTAGACCCAGCCATTTTAGAAAATTATCGCATTGTGGCGCATAATAAACATGATCCAACCAGTTGGATATTTGATTCGCTGCGCACACAAGTTCTACAAAAAATGGAAGAAAATAATTGGCGCACAATCGCCATTGTCTCTCCTACACCAGAATCTGGTAAGTCAGTCATTGCGATTAATCTTGCAATCAGTATTGCGCAGCAACCTCAAAAAACAGCCATGCTAGTAGATTTTGATTTGCGTAAACCTCGCATTGCTGAGTATCTTGGAATTAAGCGAGAAAAATCGATTAATAATTTTCTGGCTGGGAATGCAGAGTTATCGGAAATTATTGTCAATCCAAGCATTCCAAGATTAACAGTAGTACCTACAAACAAACCCGTCAGCCAATCGTCAGAAACATTATCATCGAGTAACATTCAAAAATTAATCATTGAACTGAAAGAAAGGTACGATTCAAGAATTGTTATTTTCGATTTGCCACCTTTGTTAAATGCTGATGATGCAATGGTTCTGTTACCCCAAGTAGATTGTATTTTGCTGGTGGTCGGAAATGGACAAAATACTGAGTCCGAGATTGCTGAAACTATGCGATTGCTCACTAAATCTAATATATTAGGTGTTGTTGTAAACCGCGCCGAGGTTGAAGCTAGAGCATATTATTATTAGAGCTAACTACTCTAGTAATCGCCTTGAAATCTTGCATTATTGTATTGTACTTTAATGGGTGTATTAGAGCTGCATCTTTAATTGTTCTGAAGTTTTATCATAAGGTCACCTACGCAATTATCACAGCGCCAAGTCGTTTTTTAATCAGCTTGTATCTTCCATTTAACAATAGTTGTAACGGTTAGATACTGATTTTTACAGTATACGGATATACATCTAGGTGCTATCATAAAACTGATAGTAAATTGAATAAAATAAGTTGAAAACATGTTTAATATAATCAAAATTAAGCCTCTAATGCATTTCAAAATCATTCAATTTACACTCAACTGAGATTACTTAAATGAAAGTGCTAATAGTTGCGGATAATGCATCGATGCGATTTAGCGGAGAAGCAGCATTATCGCTTTATTACTTTGATCGTTTAAGAGAGCGTAACTTAGACGTTATGATGATTTGTCATGCAAGGTGTAAGGAAGAGCTACTAAAACGGTACGCTAACGACGATCTGCTTAAAAAAATATTTTTTATTTCAGATACAAAGTTACAACAGTTCTTATTTGCACTTGGAAAATATCTGCCTTTTATCATTAAAGACAGAATTGTGGGGCAAATAATTTGTGTTTTAACGCAAATAAAAGCAAAAAAAGTTGCACAAGAGTTAGTCAAACGTCATTCTTTGCAAATTGTATTCCAACCAGTGCCAATTTCTGTTATCACGCCAAGCGCTATTTACGATTGTGGTGCGCCAGTCGTTATTGGTCCAATGTGTGGTGGCATGGAATTCCCGCCAGCATTTTCATCTCTTGAGTCTAATTTCGTTCGGCTTTCTAACCAAATTGCAAGACTCGCAGCCAACTGCCTTAATACCGTAATCCCAGGGAAACAAAGAGCAAAAGTGCTGTTAGTGGCTAATGATCGAACAGCGAAAGCTTTACCGAGTGGATGTAAGGGAAAAATCTATCAAGTGATAGAAAGTGGTGTTGATTTGCGAATTTTTCAGCCAAGATCAGTTAAATTGCATGTGGTTGATCAACCCGTTAGAGTTGTTTACATGGCGCGTTTTGTTGACCAAAAAGGTATTCCATATCTGATTGAAGCTTTTTATCTTGCGGCATCAAAAGCCAATATTGTGCTTGAGCTGATTGGCAGTGGCGAGCTTTTTGAGGCAACTCAAGCACAGGTAAAACGACTAGGTATTGAGAGTAAAGTTAATTTTCACGGATGGATGAAAATTGATAAAGCTGAAGCGTTGATTCGAGAATGTGACATATATATGGTACCAGCAATTCGTGATTGTGGTGGATGCGCTCAGCTTGAAGCGATGGCAATCGGCTTGCCTATCATTGCAGCAAACTGGGCAGGTCCAGGGCAGTATACAGATGAACTTTCTGGCGTATTGGTTGATGTGGATAGTGTAGAAGGGTTTATTAACGGATTAGCAGAAGCGATGATACGGCTAGCTGGTTCACCAGAGCTGAGAATGCAACTGGGTGAAGGAAGTAAGAAACGTGTGCGTACCAATAACTTGGATTGGGATGCAAAAGTTGATAGAATTGTCGAAATATTTAAAGAAAATATTCAAAGTTAAGTTAGATTAAAGATTATGCTGTTGTAGAAGCGTACTTATATCTAGTCTGTTTAGTCCCTCAGCCTCATGACTTAAAAGCCTTCCTAGATAATCATATTAATAGGGAAGCAATCTTCTTCACCACTTTGGGCAAACTTGGCAATTCTACTGACCACTTCTTATTCGAATCGGCCAAGATTACTTATCATAATTCATGTTGCTTAATTTATATATGTAATTATTTTTTACTCTTTAGAATTAATTTTTTAACATATTGTCATTATTTATTAACATTATTAAGATAAAAAGTAACCAAAATTAAGACAGGTTTGTCTTATTTTGATTATTCGTAAACTTATATAGCTAGTAATTATATGTTATTACAACGTTAGACTATTTATATTGAAATCATTGACATAGAAATTACATTAAACCTAAAATGTCTTCTCGTATTTAGAAAATCGTTGGAGTAAAGTATTCATGAACACCTCATATAGTCGCATCCAAGCCCTTATTCTCACCATTCCTTCTGTTGCTGTGTTGTTAACTTGCAACTCAGTAGACGCCCAAGTTTATAAATGGCGTGATAGCAGAGGCGTTGTTCAGTATTCTGATAAACCACCTGTCGCTGGATTTACTAAGGCTACAAGAAATGAAATCGTAAATGCTTTGCAGAAAAAAGAATTGTGTGCGGACCCATTAGCAACAAAACCAAAAAATACATTAACAGCCGCCTTGCAAAATTCCACTTCTAAAGAAAATACATTGAATTTCTTTGGTATTACTGGGATTGTTGGTACGGCAACAGCAACAGCAACAGCAACTGGTATCAGCGGTATGGCGGGTACGTCTCTAGTGAGCACAGCTGTCGCTAGCCCTAGGACAGTGACCGCTACTAGCCCTTTACCAGTCGCTACTGCTAGTCCTAAACCAACTGCTGCTACTAGTACACTTAGCCTATGGGCTGCTGCTAAGCCAGCAGCAAGTACAGGATGGTTCGGATCATTTGGCAACGTGACTACAGTGCTTATGCCAAAACCAACAGTAGTTGCAACAGCTCCAGCGCCAAGCCCAGTTCTGACCACAGCTCCAGCCCTCAGTCCTGTTTTAGCTGTGACCTCGGCTCTAAAACCAGCTCCAGCTCCAGCGCCAGCGCCAAGCCCATCAGTGGGTGCAAATATAATACAAGTAGCCTTAATGCCAGCGGTTGACATTAATAAAAATATTGCGTCAGCAGCTGGGTTTTCAGGCTTACGCATTGCAGCAACCAGTGAACAAGCCCCTGTCAGCGGCGACGGTGCGTTTAGAATTTCTTGTGCTGTTAGTCACATGAGCAACGATGATCCCTTGGTATATCCTAATCAACAGGGCGCAGCGCATCACCATACGTTTTATGGTAATACCTCGCTAAATTATAAAAGTGATTTAAATAATCTCTCCAATGTGGGCAATAGTACTTGCAATGGCGGCACCATGAATCGCAGTGCCTATTGGCATCCCACCCTCATTGATATCAGCACCAATGCGCCTGTATTGCCTGATAGAAACGAAGCCCTGTTTTATTATAAAACAGGCTTTGATGGTGTCCCTGCAAATTTAATTAAAGCACCACCTAAAGGCTTACGCATGTTGACGGGCAATTCTAAAGCGGTTAGCGCAGGGGAAACTACAAATACAGAGTATGTTTGCATGAGTAAGAGTACAGGCAATAGCAACGGTATGGCACGTCAAAGCTCGATACCGAATTGCAATGTGGGCGATTATATGCAGATGGTGGTGAGCTTTCCTCAATGTTGGGATGGCAAGAACTTAGACAGCCCAAATCATAAAGACCACATGGCGAATCCTAATGGGCAAACTGCGAATAAATGCCCTGCCAGTCACCCAGTAGCCATTCCTAAAATTAGCTTGAATATGTGGTTTACCATCACAAGAACCAATCAAGCCGCTAATTGGCGTTTAGCCAGTGATAATTATGCTAAAAGCTCACCAGGTGGCTACTCTGGCCATGCTGATTGGGTGAATGGCTGGGATGAAGCGACTATGGCGGGTATTGTGCGCAATTGTTTAAACCCAAACAAAGACGCCCATGCGCATTTGTTGTGCGATGGACGAATGTTTTATTGATTGATCATTGATTAAAAACATGAAGTTTTAATGTAAAAAAAGCTGGGTAATTTACCCAGCTTTTTTGTGTTTAAATTACAGCTATTATCAAATAGAATAATTGTAACTAAGTTGATTTGCCAATAACGGATTGATAGTAACTGACAGCTTGTGCTGCCACAACTTCGGGCGAGAATCTTTTTTTAGAATCTTCAATAGCATTTTTAGATAAAAGTTGCATTTTGACAGGGTCACTTATAAGTGAGAGTGCTTTATCTGCTATATCATCTGGCGATTCGGGTTTAGCTAATAGACCATTAAAGCCATCAGTAACGAGTTCTTTGATCGCGCCGACATTAGTTGCCACAACTGGGCTGCCAGCCGCAAGCGCTTCTGCTAAAGATATAGAAAAAGATTCATATCTTGAACAGAGTATTGTGACAATTGCTTCCTTCCGTAAATTTGAAATAAGTGCTTGATTACAATGTCCTAAAAATTGGATACGCTTTTTAATATTATCTTCAGGGACAAAACGCGCAATGTACTCTTCAAATTTGAGTTGCTTACCTTCTACTAATAAGCCTCTATCAGGCCCAACAAACATGAGTTTTACATCTTTATTGTTCAGAGCGATAAGACGAAATGCATCAACTGCTAAATCTCCGCCTTTGTGCGAATCAAATCGCCCAACCACCAAAATAAAAGGTGTGTTACTAGCATCATATCTCCACTGTTTATCAATTGGCACTTCAAGAACCGGATTAGGAATAACTTTTGCATTTTGCAAGTTGATGCCATAATATTCTCTGACCCTATTTAAAACATCAAGAGAGGGTGCAGTAACACCATGGGAGTTTTTTATTCCCTCACCCTCATAGAATACCCTTAACTTATAATCAGGCATTCCATCCATTTGCAAGATTGGACCATGAATGTGCCAAGGCCCATGTATTCTTGTCACAATGGGTAGCTTAGTTGTTTTCATTATAAAATGAGCAGTACCAAACGATTCTTCTATTTCTAAAACATCTAGAGGCTCGTTCATTTGTTTAATAGCTAGACTTATATTTTGTGCTCTAAGCTCAATATCTCTTTGATACTGAATTGAGCTAAGAAAGGGTAGGTTTAAGCTATATAAAATTTTATCCAGTATTTTTTCTAAAAGCCCCCTTGTTGCAGTTAGGCTTGAAAGATCGATCAGGCCATTTCTAAGCTCAGAATCTGCCAATTTTTGCGTTAGGATAATCGGGTTTACTCTATCATCTAGGCCATATAACATATTTTCAATGTAAGCAACAATTCCATTAGGAAAATTGTTGAGAGGCCAACCAGGAGAAATATAGCCAACTGCTAGGACATTTTTTTTATCCATGATCGGGATACAGTCTCTCATTAAGCATTAAACCCCTTTGTTTTTTTAAAAACTCTGCCTGGCCCATTAAAGCGCCTGCCAATAGTAAATGCATCGGGCTCATATTATTGTTTGGGACAGAATCAATGATGCAGACAGCTAAAATCAGTGCTAATAATGCAAAATATATTTGATCTTTGGGAGCATCAATGTGCTTGACGTTTTTAACTGCGTAATACAAGGGAACTAATAAAATTAAGTAATAAAATATAAAACCAAATGCACCATAAATGCCAAATTCTATAATCCATTTACCATCTGTAATGACAATGTCCTTACCAGAGTAATCGAATAGTCGGTTTCTACCCCAACCACCCCAGCCAAAAAAAGGTTTTTTTAATGCACGTGTTAACAAAACTTCTTCATTCACATACCTAGTTTCCATTGATTGGGCTCGTTCAGTATTATATTCTGCGATGGTGCTAATGATTGCCTTATCAGGAAAAATGCCCATCATTTTGCTGACAGGATAAAGCATAACTAAAGCTGACAATAAGAACGCCCATTTAATCTGTTTGCTTGGAGAAAGCATATAAATAAATAAAATACCCATAATGACATAAATAAATGCTGACCAAGTTTTACATAAAACAAGAACAATTAATAAAAAGCATAAAATCATAAATGGAGAACGTTTGCCAATACGTATTTTATTTTTGTGCAATGCCATTACAGCTATTATGCATGTGGATAGCCAAAAAGCTAGCGGCAACCCACCCACTGTAAATACAGTAGGTCTAAAACCACCTTCGCGCATATTTTGTATAAATTCAGAGGCCTGGTAGCCATACACCATATTATGTAACTGTGGGCTCATTCTGACTTCGTATAGCATAGGTATAGAATAAATTAAAGCCATTATTACCAGCATTTTTAAAATCGCTTCGTTGTCTTTTATGTCGGTAAAAAAATACCGACCAAGAAAAAAAGGCACCAACCACAAGAGTGTTCTTATTACATTAGAAAGTGCATCATAATGTGTCAGGCCTGGCAAAAATTTACTGCCAATAATCTCTGTAGATACATTAAGCTCAGAAGATATTATGATTACAATTAAATACCCGATTATTATTTTGACAATAAATCCAGGCTGAAAGAATCGAAATTTTTTCCCCAATAAAAACAAAAAAACCACTAACGACAATGATGTGATTGTTTCCTTGTTTAAAGGCGGAATCAATGGCAAATCGACTTCAAACCCAGTGGGCAAAAGCAATGTTGCGGTGGCAATCGCAATAAAAATAGCGTATTTGGTTGGGTATCGAACAAGCAACCAAAACACAACAATTGGCCAGCTATAAAAAACCAAACTAGCAAAGGCATTCGGCATTATATATCTCGCAATAAAAAGTGTTTAATAACCACGCAGCACACAATAAAGTAAACGCCACGATTTTAGAGAAAAGGGGGAGGCAAGTAACAACTTAAGCGCATATTTTTTTGCGCTTTTTATATTGCCCGCTTTTAATGCCCACCACGCCCAAATTTTCCAGCTTTCAATTTCGTTATGTACTGCTGATGAATCTATTGAGACTTCCGTGTATGTGAGTTTTCTTCTAGCATAAGTTTCTTTAATTAAATCATTAATCTGAATAATTTGCTCATTGCGGTGGAGATGGCCTATTTTGCTCGTATGTTCACGATACTTTAATAAGGGCTCTCTTAAATTTTCAATTTTGCCTAATTCTGAAATTCTTAAAAAAAGATCTAAATCTTCTACATGCGGATATTTATTTCTGTATCCACCTAGTTGGTCGAGAATGGATTTGCGAATAATGACCGATGGATGGTAGATCAATTGTCCTTTTTTTTCGAGTAGGCCTTGATCAATTTCTTGATGAGAAAAATAGTCTCCCATTTCGCAAATTTCATCTCCATCGGTATCAATAATAATGACCCTTGTTCCCAATAATAGGCAATCATTGTTGTTACTAAGATATTGCATTTGTTTTTCGAATCGCGTTGGTAATGCTATATCGTCAGCATCCATCCTCGCGACGAAAGGGGTGTGAATAAGTCCCAAGCCTTCATTAAGCGTATGAACCAATCCTTTATTTTCACGACTGATTAATTTTATACGTTTATCTTTTTTGGAATAATTTTGTAAAATTTCTAAAGATTTATCAGTGGAGCCATCATTGATAATAATGAATTCAAAATTATCGTAACTTTGATTTAGAATGCTCTCTACAGCAGCTACTAGATAAATCTCGGCGTTGTAAACGGGCATCAATACGCTCAGTAGCGGGGCTTTAAGATTAAAATTTGATGTCTTTAATTCACTCATTTAATTTATACCTAATCATTAATTCGCTTAGTAATAAAATACTGACTACTTATTTTAATATGGTTAATTAGATGAAAAAACATTTTCTTAAATATTTACGAAGCTTTAACTATAAGTAAGTTAAAAAAACCTTACCTATAGCATACCCAACGCCAATGACTGGAAGCATTCTTATTTCTTTTAAAAATGAAAAAACAGAATTTTTTGCTAATGTCCAATAAACGATAGGAAGCGATATCCAAACATTTAAGGCGATTACCCAAACTGCGCCATAAAATCCATACAGATTAAAAAAAATCGGTAAGCCTATAAACAACCCTAAGGTTCTTATCAGCATCACCCACATCCTTACTTTGGTAATAGAGAGTGCAGACAAACACTCTGCAGAGACCACTGACAACGTATTGCCAATAACGGAAATGACCAATATTTGCAAAATCCAGCCAGCATCACTGTAGCGAGCATCATAAAGAATGTTGACGATTGTTGGCCCCAGGGCTATCAGTAGTCCTGATATTAAAAATATCGGGAAATCTAAATATAAGCGGACTTTATAATAGTTTTGCTTTAATAAATTCCTATCACCATGCACGATTGAAGAGAAAACTGGAAATACAATTTTACTAGCCAGCATTTCTGTCACTGAGATGAGAGTTGCAACTAACATAAAAGCGATGCTATATACTCCTAGCATGGTAGCATCAATTTTAGCGGCAAAAAATAACTTATCCCCTTGCATAAATAAGTAGGTCAGTGCCGAGGCAATCACAATCCATTTGCTAAAGTGAAATACTTCTTTAACAATGGCTTTATCCCAAACTAATTTGTGTCTGTATGGGAAAAAATAGTAGGTCAAGAAGGTGTGCACTAAGCTAGTGACTAGCCCCGCCAGGAGTAAAGCCCAAATTGTAGGGTATAGCCATACCCAAACAACCATCAAAATTGTTCCAGCTAATTGAGCGATGAATGTAGCAAGCTCCAATTTGCCTACTTCAACTTTTCGATGCATGACAGGCGAAGCCATAGTTGCATATCCATTAATTACAGATCCCATGCCCGCAATTAACACTAACATTGGCAAGCGTGAATCAGCATAAATGCCATGAAAATAAGTAGGCAGGTAATTATTGCCAATCACTAAAACAATCACCAAGACTAATATAAAGAAAAACATTACCCAGCCACGCAGCACTTGTAGCGTCCAAACAACATTCAGCAGGTGTGGATTATCTGGGTCTTTGTGGCGTACTACAAAAGCCCATAAACCGAGATCGGTAAACATGGCTATACCAATTGTCACGATAGTAACAACTGCCATAACGCCGAACATTTCTGGCTCAAGTAATCTGGTAACGATGAGATTGGAACCCAGCCGTACTAGATTGCTGAACCCAAAAATTAGAAGCACCCAAAAGCCAGCAACAAAAATTTTTTTCTTATTTAGCACCTATTATTCCAAATTGGGAAATCGCTCTATTGAAATGCTTAGTTATATAGAAACGCTTAGTTAGTTTTTCTGATGTGACATCCTGTATTCTACTGGTAAAATATTATCTTATGCTAGCTGCAATCGTTTGTTTTGTTAGGAACCTAATATAATTAACTATATTTAACAC
>JANMBK010000204.1:0-3766 GCA_031360365.1 Methylophilaceae bacterium | reverse complement strand
GTGCAATCCGCCAAGCTTGCCAAAGCCGCTTGCCAAAAATATAGCACGCCCGATAAACCGCGCTTTGTGGCGGGTGCGCTTGGCCCTACGCCAAAAACCGCCAGCATTTCGCCTGATGTCAATGACCCTGCCGCGCGTAATGTGAGTTTTGACCAGTTAGTTGCGGCCTATTTAGAGCAAACGCGTGCGCTGGTTGAAGGCGGCGCAGATATCTTAATGGTAGAAACGATATTTGACACACTCAATTGCAAAGCCGCTTTGTTTGCGATTGACACCTTTTTTGAAGAGGTTGGCTACAGCTTGCCGCTGATGATTTCTGGCACGGTGACAGATGCCAGCGGCCGTATTTTATCTGGTCAAACGGTGACCGCATTTTGGAACTCAATTCGCCATGCCAAACCACTCACTGTGGGTTTAAATTGCGCATTAGGTGCTACGCTGATGCGGCCTTATGCAGAAGAACTTTCAAAAATCGCAGATACGTTTGTATGCATTTACCCTAATGCTGGTTTGCCGAACCCGATGTCTGACACGGGTTTTGATGAAACGCCTGAAGTGACATCTGCTTTAGTTAAGGAGTTTGCTAAGAGCGGCTTTATTAACATTGCAGGCGGTTGTTGCGGTACTACACCACCGCATATTCATGCCATTTACGAGGCCATTAAGCACTTGCCGCCACGCGCAGTGCCTAGCTTAGCGCCAGTGACTAAATTATCGGGTTTGGAGCCGTTTGTCATCGATGAAAACTCGCTGTTTGTCAACGTTGGTGAGCGTACTAATGTCACTGGCTCTAAAGCATTTGCTCGGCTAATTATTAACGAGCAATACGATGAAGCGTTAAGTGTAGCGCGGCAGCAAGTAGAAAACGGCGCGCAAGTCATCGACATCAACATGGATGAAGGCATGCTGGACGCCGTAAAAGCCATGACGCATTTTCTCAATTTAATCGCCAGCGAGCCAGATATCGCGCGCGTGCCGATTATGATTGATTCCAGCAAATGGACTGTCATCGAGGCTGGGCTTAAATGCGTGCAAGGCAAATCCATCGTCAATTCCATCTCGATGAAAGAAGGCGAAGCCGAATTTTTACGGCAAGCCAAATTATGCCGCCGTTATGGCGCTGCGGTAATTGTGATGGCATTTGACGAAAAAGGTCAGGCCGATACCTTTGCGCGAAAAACGGAAATCTGCAAACGCGCTTACGATTTGCTAGTCAGCACAGGCTTTCCGCCAGAAGATATTATTTTCGACCCGAATATTTTCGCCATCGCCACCGGCATTGAAGAACACAATAATTACGCGGTGGATTTTATCGAGGCTACCCGTTGGATTAAGCAAAATTTGCCACATGCCAAAATTTCGGGCGGTGTGTCGAACGTCAGCTTTAGCTTTCGCGGCAACGACCCCGCGCGCGAGGCCATTCACACGGTTTTCCTGTATCACGCCATTAAAGCGGGCATGACTATGGGCATTGTGAATGCGGGCATGATGGGCATTTATGATGACCTCGCCTCCGAGCTAAAACAGCGCGTGGAAGACGTGGTTTTAAATCGCAGAGAAGACGCGACCGAGCGCATGATTGAAATTGCTGGCACTCTTGTTGCTGGCGGCAAAAAAGAGGCTGCAACGCTGGAGTGGCGAGGTTCTACAGATAATCTTGTTAGCGTGAATAAACGCCTAGAACATGCCATGGTACATGGCATTACCGATTTTATTGTAGAAGATACCGAAGAAGCACGCGCGGCGTTTGAAGCCTCTGGCGGCAGGCCGATTCATGTCATCGAAGGCCCACTGATGGACGGTATGAACGTGGTCGGTGATTTGTTTGGCCAAGGTAAAATGTTTCTGCCACAAGTGGTGAAATCTGCGCGCGTGATGAAAACCGCCGTGGCGCATTTAATCCCATTTATTGAGGCTGAAAAGCTGCTAGAGCAAGAGCGAACGGGCGTTGTAGCCAAACCAAAAGGTAAAATCGTCATCGCAACCGTGAAAGGCGACGTGCATGACATCGGCAAAAATATCGTGAGCGTGGTGTTGCAATGCAACAACTTTGAAGTGGTGAACATGGGTGTGATGGTGCCAGCAGCTGAGATTTTGGCCATGGCCAAGCGTGAAAATGCCGATATTATTGGCTTGAGTGGCCTGATTACGCCTAGCTTAGAAGAGATGACGCATATCGCCAAAGAAATGCAGCGCGACCCGCATTTTAGCAATGCACAAACGCCGTTATTGATTGGTGGCGCAACCACTTCGCGCGCGCACACAGCAGTGAAAATCGCCCCGCATTACGATGGCCCAATTGTCTATGTGCCCGATGCTTCGCGCTCAGTTTCGGTGATGCAGAACTTGCTTACGCCCGAAACGCGTGGCGCCTATTTGGCCGAGATTCAGGCCGATTACCAAAAAGCACGCACGCAACACGCCAATAAAAAAGGCGTGCCAATGTTGAGTATTGCCGATGCGCGCGCCAACAAGGCCATGCTTTCGTTTGCAGGTGAAAACGCGCCCGTGAAGCCTAAGTTTATTGGTCGTCGCGTGTTTAAAAATATCGATTTAAGCTTAATCGCGCTATATATCGATTGGGCGCCATTCTTCCAAACGTGGGATTTAGCCGGCGCATACCCAGCGATACTTACCGATAAAGTAGTCGGCGAAGCGTCAACAAAAGTGTTTGCCGAGGCACAAGCCATGCTTAAAAAAATTATCGATGGCCGCTGGCTAAGGGCTAATGGCGTTATTGCTTTGCAGCCTGCCAATAGCGTTAATGACGATGATATTGAAATCTACACCGATGAAACCCGTAACCAAGTGGCGTTTACCTATTACGGCATGCGCCAACAAAGCGTAAAACCCGTCATTGACGGCGTAGTGCGGCCGAATCAATGTTTAAGTGACTTTATTGCGCCAAGAGGTAATGCTGACTATATTGGTCTATTTGCCGTCACCGCAGGTTTAGGCATAGAGAAAATCGAAAAACGCTTTATTGATGCCAATGATGACTACAGCGGTATTATGTTCAAATCTCTCGCAGACCGCTTAGCTGAAGCCTTCGCAGAATACATGCACGAGCGCGTGCGTACCGATTTTTGGGGTTATGCAAGCGATGAAAATCTAGAAGTCGATGCGCTTATTAAAGAACAATACACTGGCATTCGCCCTGCGCCTGGCTACCCCGCCTGCCCCGACCACACGGTAAAAGCGGATATGTTTAAGCTACTGCAATGCGATGAAATCGACATGCAACTCACCGAAAGCTTCGCCATGATGCCTGCTGCGGCAGTTTCAGGCTTTTATTTCGCACATAAAGAAAGTAAATATTTTAGCGTAGATAAAATTGGTACTGATCAATTAGAAGATATGGCAAAACGCAGAAACCTGCCTAAAGACTATTTAGAGCGCTGGTTAGCGCCGAATTTGAGCTAAAAATCATGCATATTCACATTTTAGGTATTTGCGGTACATTCATGGGCGGTATTGCGGTGCTGGCCAAGCAGGCGGGGCATCGCGTTACGGGTTGCGACGCGAATGTTTACCCGCCGATGAGCACACAATTAGAAGCACAAGGGATTGAGTTGATTGAAGGTTTTGACCCTTCGCAAACCAAGTTAAACCCTGATATTTATGTGATTGGCAACGTGGTTTCGCGTGGTAATCCGTTGATGGAAGAAATTTTAAACCAAGGTTTGCCATATATTTCAGGCCCTCAGTGGTTAAGCGAAAACGTGCTGCAAGGCAAGTGGGTATTGGCGGTGGCGGGTACGCATGG
>JANMBK010000239.1:0-4250 GCA_031360365.1 Methylophilaceae bacterium | reverse complement strand
CCTGCCATCAGTAAGCCCACACCAATCACCAATAAATAACCTGCAAATAGCACTTTTAGAGGTTTAGGCAAATTGGGTAGGTTTAACCAGCTTAAGCCTGATGTTGAGCTAGCGGTTGCGGGTACTTTTTTGTCTGATAATTTTGCGGCTGTTTTCACAGGTGATTTAGCGGTTGATTTAGGGCTTGACTTTGTTGATGCTTTTACTTCACGCTTCATGGTTTGCTTTCAATGGGGAATGTAAAAATCATAGCATTCAAAGATGAAATAACAAAGTCAGCTAGCGTTATATTTTATATAAATATTTGTCATTAAAAGCCTGAGTTATTACCGATAACAGGCCAGTGCTATAATAAAGTTATAGCAACTTTAGTTTTTTTAAGTAGGTTTTTATGCGTTTAGTTATTCAAGGGCGTGCCATCGGCATGGCACATCTCACTCATATTCATCGCCTAGTTGGCGGTAGCGCACAGTTTATGCAAATTGCTGAGCACGCTTATTACTTACCCACAGACTTAATAGACGTGACGGAAGTTAAAGCTTTTTGTGCTGAGCAAAGTATTGATTGTGCGCTGGTGCCCGATGCGCAGCGCTTAAGTCAATTTGGCTTGTGTGTGATGGACATGGATTCGACGTTAATAAACATCGAATGTATCGACGAAATTGCCGATATGATGCATTTAAAACCACAAGTAGCGGCGATTACCGAATCCGCTATGCGTGGTGAACTAGACTTTGCCACCAGCTTAAAAAAACGCGTGGCATTGTTAAAGGGTTTAGATAAAATTGCGCTCAATCGCGTGATTGACGAACGCTTGCAACCCAACCCAGGCGCGGTGGAATGGGTTGTCGCTTGTAAAGCGAACAACATTAAAACCATGGTGGTTTCTGGTGGCTTTACGCTATTTGCCAATCATTTAAAAGACTTGCTGGGCTTAGATTATGCTGTGGCCAATACGCTAGAAATTGTCGATGGTAAACTCACGGGCCAAGTGCTGGGCGACATTGTAGATGCCGACCGTAAAGCTTTGGAGTTAATGAAATTGCGTGAAACTTTAAACTTGAAATTTGAGCAGACGATTGCAGTTGGTGATGGCGCGAATGATTTAATGATGATGAAAGTTGCAGGCGTTGGCGTGGCCTATCACGCAAAACCTATCGTACAACAAAAAGCCACTTATTCATTAAATTTCAGCGGCTTAGATGGCATAAAAAACTTATTTACAGCTTAAATTAATGACGGCCTAAAGCAAAGCCAACTCCGCCTCGCTGAAGCCAGCTAACTTTCTGGCTTCTAGGTTAAACGGAGGTTTTAGTTTTGGGGCGCTATATTGTTGGCATAAATGCTCAAAGGTGGCAATAGGTTCTAAGTTACGTTGCATACAAAGCCAATTAAACCAGTGGTTGCCAATGGCCACATGACCAATTTCATCATGCAAAATAATCGTTAAAATTTCAGCCATTTCTACATCGTCTATTTGCGTAAATTTGTTGCGTAATGCTGGGCTGGCATCTAAGCCGCGTGCTTCCATGGTGCGCGGCACCAAAGCCATGCGCGCAAGCACGTCGTCTTTAGTTCTATCCACCATCTCCCATAAGCTATTGTGGCCGCTAAAACTGCCATAGTAATAACCCAACGTGTGCAAATGCGCATTGAGTAGCGAGAAGTGGTAAGCCTCTTCAGCCGCTACTTTTAGCCAATCGGTGTAGTAATTTTCGGGCATATTGTCAAAGCGCCAAATCGCATCGAGTGCCAAATTGATGGCGTTAAATTCAATGTGTGCAAGCGCGTGAATGAGTGCCGCGCGGCCATCTGGAGTGCGCATGGAGCGCTTTGGAAGACTTGAAGGCGCTACTAACTCGGGTTTGTTTGGTATGCCAGGAATGCTGTATGAGGTATTAAAAGAGGTGCCCTGCAAGCCGCATGGACATTGGCTTGTGGCGATGCTAAATTTAAGCGCTTTTAAGGCTATAACACCTTTAAATTTAAGCGTTGCGTTAGTTTCGCACAGCCAATGCAGCGCACTTTGTCTTAGATCCTGCATGTATGTTCCTGCATATAGGTTCCTGCATTTACCTTGCAATACAGTTTAGTTTTATTTAGGGACAGTCAAAGGAAGGAAGTCTAGTTCGCCTGCCTTCATGTCCGGCACCATCAAATATTTTTCGTCATTCGTCAGTGCAATATCTGCTGCTGCTTGGTAGCCTTCTTTAATCACATGCGCTTTGCCAGCAGCCAAGCGATACACTTTGCCAGTTTTCCAATCGCTAATCATCACTTTACCACTGCTGGTTTTTACCATGCCATCGCCGCCACCAAAACCTGAAGCTAATTTAGTGGTTTTGCCAGTGGCAACATTCACGCGATATAATATTCCACTTTCAAAATCGACGGAAAGTAAGTTGTTACGGCCTTCAAACAACAAACCATTAGGCGCCAAAATGTCTGGGTTTTTACTATCAACAACCACTGAAATTGGCGCACCACCTTTGGCGATTTTATAAATTTGCCCACCCGATTTTAAATCGCCGCTGTCTGATACATATAAATTACCCAGTTTATCGGCCACAATATCGTTGAGGAAAACAGGCGTACCAGGAAAGGCCATTTGTGCGCCGTATACCTGCCAAGTACCGTCTTTATTCACTTCTAACACACGATTTTTATCGGCGACATAGAGTTTTTCGCCAATGGCGGTGATGCCTTTTGGGTCATCCATACCGGTAGCAAACACCGTCACGCTGCCTTCTTTATCTACTTTGCTAATTTGGCCGTCGCCATCCTTGCCAAATTCGTTAATCTCAGTAATATAGATATAGCCATCTTTAGCTTGCACGACAGATTCTGGTGACTTTAGGCCAGTAATTTTTTTGGGTAGCTGTTCTTTTGCAAAGGCTGCTGGTGTCAAAGCTGCTGTAAGCAATAGTGCTGATAGTAGAAGTCGTTTTTTCATGGTAGCTCTCACATTTCTTAATAATAAAATTTAGCGGCGGGCAACTTATCTAGCGTGTCGCAAATGCTTTTAGGGTTGGTTATATTGGCATCATCTAATGTGGCTAAAAACGCTTTGTCTGTTTCCAGCTTTTTAATCACTTTATCCATGGCTTTTGCGTAGGCTTTTTCCATATAAAAATCTGGTTTTACACCTAGGTCGCCATTTTGTGAGGATTGCTTTTTAATGACAGTGAGTGCGTTTTGATAAGTGGGCTCTTCGCTGTTTTTGGTGTAGGCGCGCGCAATAATTTCACCGTGAAACACGCGCAACTGAGCATTGTAAAACATGTGTGGCTCTAACAATAACACCACATTGGCCGTTGCGTTGCAATCGCCCACATTGGCAAAACGTTTTTTTAGCGCCTTTAGCGCTGCTTTTTCTGCCAGCGGGCCCTTCATGTGCCACACGTCTAAATAAGGATGCAGCAAGCGCACTGGGTGTTCATAATGCGTTTTGCCAATGTGCATGGCAATATTGCCCGGTAGCTTGCTTTGTGCGGTTTCGGCATGTGTTGATACGCAAAATATTAGGCTGAAAATAGTAGTGAAAAATAGTTTTTGCATGCATGCGTGCTTTCTTTTGGTTTTAAGCGCTTGTTATTTGCTGTAAGCAAGTATGGAATGATTTTCTTATTTTTTTGCTTTATAGCTGATGCGATAAATATAGTTTGTGCGGTCGTCTGATACATATAACGCACCATCTGGGCCAGTGATGACGTCGACAGGCCGTCCCCATGCTTCATTGTTATTATTGAGCCAACCAGTGGCAAAATCAATAGTCTGAATAGGTTTATCTTCATTAAATTTAACGAGTACCAGTTTATAGCCGCTTAACTGTTTGCGGTTCCAAGAGCCATGCAACGCAACAATTGCATCATTTTTAAACTCAGCTGGAAAATTGGTTTTGTCTAAAAAGGTCACTCCAATAGGGGTTGAGTGTGAAGTAAACGTGATAGCGGTGGGTGTCGCGGTCTCGCAGAAATTTTCTTTGTCGACAAAGTTTGGGTCTTGCGCTTGGGCATTTACATTGTTAGGATCTTGCCAGCAATACGGCCATCCATAGTGTTTGCCAGGTTCAATACGATTAAAATGCTCTGGCGGAATTTCATCATTGACCCTGCCGTTTTTCAACTCCGAGCGGTTATCAGCGCCATTGTTAGTGGTAAACATGGCGCCGGTTTTAGGGTGCCAAGCAAACCCCTGACTATTGCGTAAACCACGCGCCCAAGTTGGATTTGGCTTATGACGGCCCAGTG
>JANMBK010000237.1:0-5651 GCA_031360365.1 Methylophilaceae bacterium | reverse complement strand
CAACTTGCTTAAGCCCAGTTTCTATCTGATGATTCGTGATATTTTGCGCTTTAACACCCAATCTTTGGCTTTGCTAGAAAACGGCGATGAAATTTCTATGGGTAATTACTTGGCCAAAAACAACTATGGTCAACGTTTTATCAATCAATATATAATTCCTATGGGCGCTGCTATTTGGTCAACCGATGCAGCGCAAATGCTGCAATTTCCCGCACGATTTTTTGTGCGCTTTTTTCATCATCATGGCATGTTATCAGTCAACAATCGGCCGCAATGGCGCACTATTACTGGTGGTTCAGCCAGATACGTTGAGGCAATGACTGCGCCATTTAAGCAAACCATTAAACTAAATACATCTGTAAAAAGCGTTAAACGCAGTCAAAGTAGTATTGAGATAAGCTTAAAAAATGGCAAAACTGAGCAATTTGATTATGTATTTTTTTCCTGTCATAGCGATGAAGCGTTGAAGATGTTAGTAGATGCCACACAAGCTGAGCAAGACGTTTTGGGTGCGATTCCTTACCAACAAAATAGCGTTTTTCTGCATACCGATGTCAGTTTAATGCCCAAACGCAAGCTAGCTTGGGCTGCCTGGAACTACCACTTACCCAAAACACCTAGTAGTAAAGTAGCAGTGACCTATAACATGAATATATTGCAAAATATTGATTGCCCACAGCCTATTTTAGTGACACTTAACCACACTGACAATATCGACCCCGCCAAAATAATCAAGCGGTTACAATACACGCATCCTGTTTACACGCTTGCTGGCGCGGCTGCACAGGCTAGGCATGCTGAAATTAGCGGCTGTAATCGCACTGGTTTCGCAGGCGCTTATTGGTTAAACGGTTTTCACGAGGATGGTGTTAAAAGTGCGTTAGCTGCTTTGCAGCATTTTGAGAAATTTATTGCCAATGCATAGCAAAATTTACACCGGCTGGATAGCTCACCAGCGATTTTCACCCAAAAAGCACGGCTTTCGTTACCGTGCTTTTATGATGTATCTTGATTTGGATGAATTAGAATTAATGTTTAAAGATAATAACTTATGGAGTTATCTTAAACCTAATATTGCATATTTTAAACGAGCAGATTACTTTGGCGACCCAAATAAAAATCTAAAAGATGAAATCAGCAATTTAGTTTTGAACGCCACAGGCAAGCCTGCGCAAGGTGCAGTGAGATTGCTAACTAATATGCGTTATTTTGGGCATTGTTTTAATCCCGTATCATTTTATTATTGCTTTGAAGCTGATGGCGAAACTTTACAAAGCATTGTCACGCACATTACCAATACACCATGGGGTGAAGATCATGCTTATGTACATGATTTTAAAACAGAAAAGTCAGTTAAAAGCACTAAAAATGGCGTAATTACTGCATTTAAACTTGACAAAAAATTCCATGTTTCGCCCTTTATGCCAATGGAAATTGACTACGACTGGGCGTTTAAGCTGCATGAAAAACAACTTTTTGTGCACATGAAAAATTTTCAGCATGGTCAAGAAATTTTTAATGCCACGTTAAGCTTACAAGCGCAAGTAATTACGCCTAATTCCTTGAATTTACTGCTGATTCAATATCCATTCATGACCGTCAAAGTTGTCATCGGTATTTACTGGAACGCCTTAATACTGTGGCTAAAACGCGTGCCTTTTTATTCACACCCACTTACTCATAATAAAGACTAAATAGAAAAGACTAAAAGTGAATATGGAAACTCTTTCTGCACCTTTAAGAAATAAAAAACGTGCCGCTTGGCTGCAAACATTCGCTAAAGCGCAAGTGCTCAAAAAATTAGCTAATCTTACATATGGCCAGTTAACGCTGATAGACGCTGATGAACGATACCAGTTTGGTAGTGCGGACTATTTAAGCGCAACTATCACTGTCAATGACGCGCATTTCTACGGTGATGTTGCCTTTGGTGGTAGCATTGGCGCGGGCGAGGCCTATATGTTAGGTTATTGGCAGGCGGATAACTTAACCAATTTGATTCGTATATTCGCTATCAACCAAAGCATGATGGATACGCTAGAAGGTGGTTTTGAGTGGCTTTCTAAGCCCATTTTGAAGGCTTTGCATTATTTAAACCGCAACACGCAAGATGGCAGTCGCAAAAATATTGCTGCGCATTATGATTTAGGTAATGATTTTTTTAAACTTTGGTTAGACCCAACCATGATGTACTCTGCGGCGATTTTCGAGCCTGAAAACGCTAGTCTTGAAGCCGCTTCCCTTAAAAAGCTGCAAGTGATTTGCGATAAGTTAGACCTGAAACCAACTGACCACGTATTAGAAATTGGCACTGGCTGGGGTGGTTTTGCCATTTATGCCACCAAGCATTATGGTTGCAAAGTGACTACAACAACCATCTCACAACAACAATATGATGAAGCGAAACTAAGAGTATCTGCAGAAAAATTAGAAGATAAAATTACACTATTATTGAATGATTATAGAGACTTGCAAGGACAATTTGATAAACTAGTTTCAATTGAAATGATTGAGGCGGTTGGACATCAATTTTACGATATTTACTTTGCCAAAGTCAGCAGCTTGCTTAAACCCGATGGCTTGGCGCTGATACAAGCTATCACCATTTCCGATCAAAGATTCGAAGCGGCAAAAAACAGTGTCGATTTTATTCAGCGCTATATTTTCCCGGGCTCTAATATTCCTAGTAACACGGCTATGTTACAAAGCATCACCAAAACCACTGACTTACGTCTTTTTGATTGCGAAGATATTGGCCCGCATTATGCAACCACATTAAGAATGTGGCGCGAAAACTTCTTTGCCAATATCGCGCAAGTACGCCAGTTGGGCTATTCAGAAGAGTTCATCCGTATGTGGGAATTTTATTTATGTTATTGCGAAGGTGGCTTTGCCGAGCGCGCGTTGGGCGATGTGCATTTATTATTGGCTAAACCACAAAACCGTCGCGCTGCGCTTATCTAGGTCAGCGCTTAACTAAATTTGCAGCTAAATTAGCTTTATAATAATGCGCTATGCAGTTTGCAAATATTGAATGGCGTAATGATAGCGGTAATAGCGGGTTATGCCAGCCCTACTCGCTTGATTTTAATGATGTTTATTACAATACAAATGACGGTTTGCAAGAAACGGAACACGTTTTTATTGCGTACAACCAGTTAGCACAACGGTTTTCAAATCCTGATTTAAGTGAATTTAGTATCATCGAAACAGGCTTTGGTACAGGTTTAAATTTTCTCGTTGTAAGCGCACTTTGGCTAAAAATTGCGCCAAAAAACGCAATTCTGCATTACATTGGCATCGAAAAACTTCCACTAAGGCTAATAGATTTAACGCGTGCGCATGCGATGTGGCCACAGTTTGCTACAATTTCAGCAGAGCTTACGGCACAGTATACAACCTTAAACTGTATGCTTAAATCTGGTACTAATCATTTTAGCATCGCCACAGGCCGCATCCAGATTGGCTTGCAGGCTGATGATATTATGCTCGCATTACCACAACAGTTTAAACAAGTTGATGCTTGGCTGCTCGATGGATTTTCCCCAGCCAAAAATCCCGCTATGTGGACTGATGAAGTTTTTGCACAGATGGCAAGGCTCTCAAAAACAGGCACTACCTTTGCCACATTTACCAGCGCAGGTCATGTGCGGCGTGGCTTGCAAATGGCTGGCTTTGTGGTAAATAAACACACAGGTTTTGGCAAAAAACGGGAAATGATGAGTGGCATATTTACAGGCTGATTTGTTAACAGGCACTAATGACTAGCGCAATTGTTATAGGTGGTGGCATTGCAGGTTGCAGCACTGTTTATGCGTTGGCCAAGCGCGGCATTGTCGTTACGCTGATTGAGCAGCACGCAAAGGTAGCACAAGAAGCCTCTGGAAATCCTCTTGCAATGCTTTACCCGAAGTTGAACATTAAGCCAACAGCTGCCAATACACTGGCTATGCAAGGCTTTGCATTTACCTTAAACCTACTTAAGCAGCTACCAAATTCTGTCGATTACTTTAATGCTTGCGGGCAAATTCAATTAGCATTTAATGCACGTGAGCAAGCTAAACAGTCAACTTTAGCCAATGTATCAGAAACTGAGTTTTTAAAATTTCAGGCTTTAAACGCAGATGAAGCTAGTGAAATTGCAGGCATCCCTTTAAAAACAGGCGGATTATATTTGCCACAGGCGGGCTGGGTTAAGCCACAAGCCTTATGTAATGCGCTTTGTAGCATGCCGCTGATTAAAACTATCATTTCAACTGAAGCTTTAACCATCAAAAAACAAAGCGATATTTGGCGCGTTACAACGGCTAATCAACAGTTATTGGAAGCTGACATTGTTGTCATTTGCAACGCAAATGCCATTAAGCAATTTGAACCGTTTCAATCTGCCGCCGTTACCCCTGTGCGCGGCCAACTCAATTGGTTTAAATCTACCCCTGAAAGCGAAAAGATTAAAACAATTATTTGCAGCGATCATCATGTAAGCCCTGCTGTAAATGGTTGGCATTATTTTGGCACAACTTACGCACCCAATGATATGCGCACGGAAGCTAGCCAAGCAGATACCCAACAGAACTTAAACGCATTGTATAAAATTGCGCCAGAAATTCATGGCAATATTGATGTGGAAAGTGTGCAATCACGCGTAGGTTGGCGCAGCCAAACGCTAGACTACATGCCACTTGCAGGACAGTTACTCGATGAAGAAAAATTGCATCAAAACCCACCACGCTACAACGCTAAACCCGAAAGCTTGCCTTGGTTAGACGGCATGTATGTAAATGCCGGACACGGCTCTAAAGGCATGATTACTTCGCCATTGTGTGGTGAACTGATTGCCTGTTTAGCGACAAAAAATGCTTTGCCCTTAGAGGCAGCATTAGCCAGCAAGCTCAACCCCAGCCGTTTTTTGCTGCGTGAGTTGGGTTTAAAACAATTAGCAAATTCACTTTATAAAGATTAAAAAAGTACAAATAGATTAAAATTGCGCCATGCAAAACGTTAATGAACTACTCAATAAAGCACAACAAGACGAGATGCAAGGCAATTATCATGGGGCTTTAAGCGCTTATCAACAAATATTATTATTGCACCCTAGAGAGCTTGGTTTGCACGCACGCTGTGGCAATTTGTGTGTGCGACTAGAAAAGTTTGAAGAAGCCGCAGGCTATTTTAGGCGTGTTTTACGTGCCAATAAATTGAATGATGATGTGCGTAATGCCTTGTGTTTCAGTTTAGAATCATTTGGTAATCAAGCACAAAACACAGGCCAATATGTGCTGGCAGCTAGCTGTTTTGAGGAGGCGCTTGAACATCAGCCTGGAAATGCGGTGTATTGGTATAACTTAGGCAATGCGCAGCGTGAGCTTGGTAAAATTGACAGTGCGTTAAAAAGCTTTACGCAATCTGTGCGTTACAATTCCAATGATGCCGATGCACACAACAACTTAGGCAATGTGCAGCGCGAGTTGGGCAAACTGGACGAAGCCATTGCCAGCTATGAGCGCGCCTTACAATTAAACCCAAATTTGCATCATGCACTAGCGCACTTGGTGCATCAAAAACAGCATGTGTGCGATTGGGCAGGCCTTGGATCTGAAAGTCTAGACAGTCAGATTACAGAGATTCGCCTTGGGTTCCTCACGCACCAA
>JANMBK010000048.1:0-3923 GCA_031360365.1 Methylophilaceae bacterium | reverse complement strand
CAGCAATATCGCACCCAAGAGGCGAACAAAAAAGATGCGATTAAGCGTTTGCATGAGATTGTAAATGCTGCAAACCAAGTTAAACCAACGCGCTATGCGACTAAGCCGAGTTATGGCTCTAAACAAAGGCGATTAGAAGGTAAAACAATTCGCAAACAAGTGAAACAATTGCGCGGTAAAATAGCGTCCGAATGAATTTATTAAGCTTAGATACCTCAACCGAATTTTTATCGCTGGCTATTCAAGCTGGCGATACACTTTTTACGCACCATCAGCATGTAGGCAACGCTTCATCTGAGTTGATTTTGCCGCAAATTCAGGCACTGTTAAATGCCGCAAATATGCAACTAAAAGATTTGCATGGCGTTGCTTTTGGCGCTGGCCCAGGTGCGTTCACAGGTGTGCGCATTGCCTGTGGCGTGGCGCAAGGGTTGGGTTTTGGCGCCAATATTCCTGTGGTGGGCGTCAATACCTTGCTGGCAGTCGCGCAAGCCAGCGGTGCTGATAAAGTGATTGTTTGCTTGGATGCGCGTATGGGCGAGATTTATCACGCGGCGTTTGTTAAGCAAGAAAATCAATGGCAAGCAAACGAATGGTTGGAATTACACGAGACCAAAGTATGTAAGCCAGAGGCCGCGCCCTTGATTTTAAAAGACAGGCTGGCTTCTGGAGCACCACTTGAGATTACATATAGAAAAGATTGGGTTGCTGCAGGCAGTGGTTGGGCGGTTTATGGCAATATTTTGTGTGAAATTTACGCCGAAAATTTAGAAAATATCTTAACTAACATTACCCCAACTGCTAAAGCGATTTTGCAATTAGCCAAACCTATTTTTGCAGCAGGTGAAGCCAAACCTGCTAGTGAAGCTGCGCCGATTTATATTCGCAATCGCGTGGCGCTGACCACGCTGCAGCGCGAGCAAGGGAAAAGGTTGTAGGTGCAGCGCTTATGAGTGCACAATTACTAAATAACGTTAGCCTGCGCCCAATGCAGACAGGTGATTTAGATGCGATTATGCAAATTGAGTCGACGATTTACTCGCATCCGTGGACGCGTGGCAATTTTAGTGACTCCCTTAATTCTGGCTACAGCGGGTGGGCGCTAAAAGAAAATGAAACAGTGGTTGGTTATGCGCTATTAATGATGGTGATGGATGAAGCGCATTTGCTCAATTTGAGCATTGCCAAAACTCATCAAAAACAAGGCTTGGGGCGCTATTTGTTGCAACACATGCTAAAAATTGCCAAAACCCACAAAGCCACCAATATGTTTTTAGAAGTGCGGCCAAGCAATATTTCTGCGATTGCTTTGTATGAGAATATGGGCTTTTGTGAGATTTCAGTGCGGCGCGGTTATTATCCAGCCGATCCAAAAACAAGCGCAACTGGCCGCGAAGATGCGGTATTAATGGGGTTGGCGCTATGAGTTTAAAATTATGAGCATGACGCGGGAAGACATATTGCGCGAGTTAGAATTGTTGCCAGCATGGAAACTGCGTGCGCAGCCAGCAGCGCTTAAGCTTGGAGTAGATGTTCTAGCTGGAAAAGTACAGGTTGAAAAAGTACAAGCTCAACAACGGCTAGCCGCAGAGATAACGACAGTTTCAGAGCCAGAAAAACCGGCTGTCAACAAAAATACTGCACCCATTCAATATGAAATTACACACTCGCAAGACAAGCATTGGGCGTTTGTATGCATGCCTGCAGACCGTATGGATGCTGCCTCCCAGGCTTGCACTGGAATGTCTGAGTCCAGTGGCATGCTATTAAATAGCATTTTGCAGGCTTTACACATTGAAAAACCCACAAAGATGCAAGCAAGCAATACTGATGCAAAAATCATCATAGCAATGGGCGAAAGCGTGGCGCAAACGTTGCTAAGCACACAACAAACATTAGAGGATTTACACGGCAAATTGCACACAGTGGGTGACAGCAAATTAATTGCAACATACGATCTTGCGCATTTGCTAGCCAACCCGCTTGATAAAGCTAAAGTTTGGCAGGATTTATGTTTAGCGCACACTTATTTACAAAGCTTGCAGCCACAAAACTTGCAAAGCCAAGATTAATCGCCATATACTAAACGTTGCACCAAATTAAGATAGCAAGTCTAAATTTTAGGAGAATAATATGAAAACCTTAGTAAATACGGGGATGAAATTTTTAGCAATCGCCAGCTTGGCGCTTGTGTTGAATGCTTGTGGTTATAATCAGTTTCAAAGCTTAGATGAAGCTGCCAAAGCCAGTTGGTCAGAGGTGTTGAATCAATATCAACGCCGTGCCGATTTAGTGCCCAATTTAGTTGAAACGGTAAAAGGTTATGCCGCACACGAGCAAGAAGTGCTGACCGATGTAGCCAACGCGCGTAGCAAAGTGGGTAGCATGCAAGTAACGCCAGAGTTGTTGAATGACCCAGAAGCATTTGCAAAATTTCAAGCCGCGCAAGGCCAATTAACAGGCGCACTATCACGCTTAATGGCAGTGGCAGAAAACTACCCTAATTTAAAAGCCGACCAAGGGTTTAGAGATTTGCAAGCGCAACTAGAAGGCACAGAAAATCGTGTCACTGTGGCGCGTAATCGTTATATTGAAACCATTAAAGATTACAATATTGCCATTCGCAGCTTTCCCAATAATTTAACTGCCATGATGTTTGGTTACAACACCAAACCCACATTTACCGTTGAAAACGAAAAAGCCATTTCTAGTGCGCCAAAAGTAGAGTTTGGCGATAAAAAATAAGCTAAAACTTTAGCAGCTTATTGTGTTTTATCAATTTAAAGCGACTTTGTATGCGCTTGGCTTGATGCTTTTATTAGCATCAAACTTTGCGTTTGCTGAGCTTGTCGCGATTCCCGAGCTTTCCACACGTGTTACCGACTAAACCCAAACTTTATTGCCAGACCAGCAAGCGCAGCTAGAGCAAAAACTGGCTGCTTTTCAGGCCAAGAAAGGCAGTCAAATTGCGCTGCTAATTGTGCCAAGCACGCAACCTGAAGAGATAGAACAGTATGCGATTCGCGTGGTAGAGAAATGGCAGATTGGTCGCGATAAAGTCGATGATGGATTGCTGGTGTTGGTGGCAAAAGACGACCGTAAAATTCGTATTGAGGTGGGCTACGGTTTAGAAGGTGCCGTGCCAGATTTATACGCCAAGCGCGTCATTTCTGAAGTCATCAGTCCTAGGTTTAAGCAAGGCGATTTTTATGGCGGGCTAGACGCAGGGCTCAATAGCTTGATTGGCTTGGTAGATGGTGAGCCACTGCCTGCGCCAAGCAATGCTCAAGTCAGCGGCATGGGTATCATGGATATATTGCCCATATTGATGTTTGGCGGCCTGATTACAGGTTTATTTTTGCGCAGCATGTTTGGCACTTTTTTTGGCAGCGCGCTCAATGGTGGCTTGGTGGGTGGCGTAGTTACTATACTGGGTGTGGCTTTGGGTGGCGCGGCAGTGCTGGGCATAGTCGCATTTTTTATCACCATGATGCTGGGTGGACGCGGCATAAATGGCTACGGCGGTGTACCCATGGGTGGAGGCGGCGGTTGGTCGGGCGGCGGCAGCTCCAGCAGTTGGGGTGGAGGTGGTGGCGGTTTTGGCGGTGGTGGGGCGAGTGGGGATTGGTAATGAAAAGAACGCATCCTATCATTCGCTTTGTTAAGCATATGTTCAGCCACCCGTGGCAAGTGAAACATCATTTTTCCGTAGAGGCATTGCGCACTATTGAAAAAGCTATTTCTGCTAGCGAGAAGCAGCATGCGGGCGAGATTTGCTTTTCGGTAGAAGCTGGGCTGCACCCATACGAAATTTTATGCAAAAAAACCCCTAAAAAGCGCGCCATTGAGCTATTTGGACGCTTGAATATTTGGGATACCGAACACAATAACGGTGTGCTGATTTACTTATTGTTGGCTGATCG
>JANMBK010000210.1:0-1550 GCA_031360365.1 Methylophilaceae bacterium | reverse complement strand
TACACTAGACATGCGTTCTCTCTTATTTGCGACAATTAATATTGGTTCTCGAATGTATAACTCGAGAAAAGTCCGCCATTTTAATCGTATAATCCTTTTTTTTCAATGACTTTTATGCCTTTTTGCGTAAAAGCCTATTCTAGGTAAATTTAATGTTTGGGTTTCATGTTAATACTGGGCTTTGAATCTTCTTGCGATGAGACAGGTGTTGCGCTTTATGACACCGAACACGGGCTATTATCGCATGCGCTGCACTCGCAAGTGGAGATGCATGCAGAATTTGGCGGCGTGGTGCCAGAGCTTGCCTCGCGCGACCATATTCGGCGCGCCTTGCCGTTGACGGAAATGGTGTTAAAGCAAGCCAATAAAACTTTAAAAGATGTTGAAGGTATCGCCTACACACAAGGCCCAGGCTTGGCGGGCGCGCTGTTGGTGGGTACTAGCATTGCGCAATCACTGGCTTTTTCTTTGAACATTCCCAGCGTTGGCGTGCATCATTTAGAAGGCCACTTGCTGGCACCATTACTAGAAGAAAACCCACCACAATTTCCGTTTGTGGCGCTGTTGGTTTCTGGTGGGCACTCACAACTCATGCGGGTAGATGGCGTTGGCGAATACCAATTATTAGGCGATACTTTAGATGATGCGGCAGGCGAAGCATTTGATAAAACTGCCAAATTGCTCGGTTTAGGCTACCCCGGTGGACCAGCGTTGGCGAAATTAGCAGACCAATCTAAAAATAAAGAAAATTCAGGTTTTAAATTACCGCGCCCAATGTTAAATAGCAAAGATTTAAACTTTAGCTTTAGCGGCTTAAAAACAGCGGTATTGACGCTAGTAAATAATCATCAGCCATTAAGCGATGGAGTGAGAGAAGACATCGCTTGGGAGTTTCAAGAGTCTGTGACTGAAATTCTCACCACAAAATGCATGGCCGCGTTGCGTGAAACAGGTTTGGATAGCTTGGTGGTTTCTGGCGGCGTGGGCGCCAACACCCGACTGCGCGAGCGGCTAAACGCAGCGACTAAGAAAAAACTATGTAAGGTGAGTTATCCACGCTTAGAGTTTTGCACCGACAACGGCGCCATGATTGCGTTTGCAGGGGCTTTACGATTAAAAACAATGCAAAACAATCTAAAAAAAGATGCTCTGGGAGGCAATATCCATGCGGCTTCTGGCGCATATGCTATTAGTGTAAAACCGAGGTGGGATTTAGCAGAACTGACCAAACCTTAACTGTCATTCCGTGCTGGACACGGAATCTAGTGACTTTTACTTTTTGCCAAAACCAGCCTCGGTTCCAGCTAATAATTTCTGAATATTTGTTCTGTGCCGCCAAATCAATACAACAGAAATTACTAGAATCATCAATACATAATCTTTATACGGCAATAAAAACCACGCTATAACAGGCGCTAAAGCAGCCGCCACAATCGCGCTAAGCGATGAATACCGAGAAATCACGAACACAATCGCCCAAACAATTAAGCACCCCAACGCCAACCAAGCCGAGATTGCCAACATCACCCCCGACGACACGCTGACCCTGA
>JANMBK010000171.1:0-4296 GCA_031360365.1 Methylophilaceae bacterium | reverse complement strand
AGCGCCCGAATGGATTCAACAAATTGCGCACTTGGTGGTGTAACACAGTCTAAATACACCTTGTAAAGGCCGCCATAGCCCATTTCGTGATAGCGCGCTAACATTTCTTCTTCGGTTTTGCCTTCCGGAATGCCTAAGTGCAGTGTTGGCTTGCCCCTTTCCACACCAAACACAGGGCTATCCCACAAAAACTGTGCACCACCTGTTTTTGGCAGCTTCATATAAAAATAATCAAAGTTATCATGCGTGGCCAACAAGCCTCTGCGACGACGCTTCCAATCAATTAAGCCATCACCTGGTCTAGCCAAGCTGCCGCCATAATCGCAATAGTCATAGCCATTTTCAATAGCAGATTCTAGTGCCAAATGCAGATTAATCGAATTCACCTCGCCCCAGCGTTTGGTATCTAAAAAAACGTTGCTGGGATAAGCTAGACGATTGACATGCCAATAGCGTTTGCCCTTACGTGTGTACGAGTTGCCGAGGTGGCAGCCCACCTCTTCATCGCCCTGCAACAGCAGATCTAATCTGCCATATGCTTTTTGGGCGATTTTTTGTACGACTCCTGGCCCTAGCTGGGCAGCACCTGCGCCATGCCGTGCAGAGGCATAGGGCTTAAGCATATTGTTTTCAATCGCGTCAATTTTTTCAAAGCTATCAATAACTTGGTAGCGATAATTGGCGCGCTGTGACTTGATGTAACGAATCAATCTATTAGAATAAGTGGCGACAATATCCTCAATGGGCCGCCCCAATTTCACAATAGTAATTAAGCAAAAGGGTATGCATATTGCATGGCGCATCGCATGATCTGTCACATAAACTTCATCATCATTTGGTATAGCGGGGCAAGATATAGCTGAGTCTGCACCTAACAAAGCCATCAGCACTGGTCTATTTTCTGGACAACCATTGTAATGAACAGTGGTTAAATTAGTTTCATTAAGCAGAAACGAATAATGCTGCCATTTTAACCAATTTAGGCTGGAAAAAAAATGTTTGAGTTGGGGAGGAGTTTGCCTAATTTGAAACCTGAGTGAAGGGGAGACATAGTTTTTCAGTGCTGATGTCAGCTTACTAAGCCATTGATCCTGCATAATAAAAGCTTGAACCTGCATAATAAAACCTCAGCAAATCCGTAGAATGTCCCTGTCGTTACAATAATCATAAAATATGACACAGATTTAGCAATATAATTCGCTGGTTTGTAAATGAATCTGGACATAATTTAAAAAAGCCTTTGCAGCTCAGCATACTGCATAACCTCATAGTGCTAGCTATGCTAAAATTCGGTTATTCATTTATGTGCTGATCATCATGACTATCACCATCCACAACGCAGAAGACATCGCAGCCATGCGCATTGCAGGTAAGTTGGCATCTGAAGTGTTGGATTACATTACGCCGTTTGTTGTGCATGGTGTCACCACTGAAAAGCTCGACCAACTGTGCCACGATTACATTGTGAATGTGCAGCAAGCGATTCCTGCGCCATTAAATTATGCGCCAGATGGCCATACGCCCTACCCTAAATCCATTTGCACTTCAGTTAACCACCAAATTTGTCATGGTGTACCAGGCGATAAAGTGTTAAAGAATGGCGATATTGTCAACATTGATATTACTGTGATTAAAAATGGATATCATGGTGATACTTCGCGCATGTTTCATGTAGGCGAGGTGTCGATTCAAGCTAAAAGATTAAGTGAATTAACCTACCAAGCCATGTGGTTGGGTATTCAACAAGTTAAACCAAACGCGACTTTAGGTGATATTGGCTATGCGATTCAAAGCTTTGCCGAAAAAAATGGCTTTAGCGTAGTGCGTGAGTTTTGTGGCCACGGCATTGGCAAAGTGTTTCATGAAGAACCGCAAGTATTGCATTATGGCCGCCCTGGTATGGGCTTAAAGCTTAAAGCCGGCATGATGTTTACCGTTGAGCCAATGATTAACGCAGGCAAACGAGATATTAAACAAATGCCTGATGGCTGGACCATTGTGACCAAAGACCGTAGCTTATCTGCGCAATGGGAACACACTATTTTAGTCACTGAAACAGGTTTTGAAGTCATGACGCTGTCTGCAGGCTCGCCTGCAACGCCTGTGCTTGCTTAACTCTGGCATGTCAGCAGGCGCACCAGTCAACACAAATTCTCGCAATGAGTTGAGCACTCGTGCTGAGTTACAAGTAATACGCAGTGATTTAAAAACGCAGCAAGCGGCTATTGAGGCCAGATTTTTACTGCATAAAAACCCCGCGCTATTATTAAAAAATCAAACCCAACTTATCGACAAATTACTTAGAGGAGTATGGCTGAAAGCCGATATCTATAAGGGAATTGGCTTAGTTGCGGTTGGTGGTTATGGGCGTGCTGAGTTATTCCCTTATTCCGATATAGACTTGCTCATTTTACTTCCCGAGCAACTTCCCGAAAGTGAAAACCTAAAAATTGAGGCTTTGGTTGGATTGCTGTGGGATATTGGCTTAAATGTTGGCCACAGCGTGCGCACGTTGGCTGAATGTACGATTGAAGCTAGCAATGACGTAACCGTGCAAACCAATTTGCTAGAAGCCCGCCATTTAATCGGCAATAAAACTCAATTTAATGAATTCATAGGCGCAATTACAGCACAAATGCGTCCTGCTGAGTTTTTTACAGCAAAATTTATAGAGCAAGATAATCGTCATGCCAAATTTAACGATACTGCTTACAATTTAGAGCCTAATATTAAAGAAAGTCCTGGTGGTTTGCGCGATTTGCATATGATTTTATGGCTTGCTCAAAGCCAAGGACTAGGTAAAAACTGGACAGAACTGGCTAATAATAATTTAATCACCACGCAAGAGTTAAGGCAAATCAAACTGCACCAAACTAATTTGCAAAATTTGCGTATACGCTTGCATTATTTGGCCAAACGGCGCGAAGATAGACTACTTTTTGACTTTCAAAGTGAGTTAGCTACAGACATGGGCTTTGTCACCAACTCACGCAAACGCGCCAGCGAACAGCTGATGCAAAGTTATTATCGTAGCGTAAAATATATTAATTTAATCAATGAGATATTAGTTAAAACTTTAGAATCTACTTTAACTAAAACGACCCCCGCCATTACGCCTATTAGTGCTAATTTTGAAGCGCATAATCAGTGGCTAGAGGCTAAAACTGCCCGTACTTTACAACAACAACCTACAGCAATTTTAGAAAGTTTTTTACTGCTACAACAACACCCTAAATTAGAGGGTATGGGCGCCAATTTGCTACGCCAATTACAACGCGTAAAAAAACTGGTGAATCGCGAATTTAGAGAGTCGAGCGAAAATAAATCCTTATTTATTAGTATCTTAATGCAAGATCATGGCGTGAACCACAGTCTACGCCGAATGAATCGCTATGGCATTTTAGGTCAATACATCCCAGCCTTTGGTAAAATTGTCGGGCAAATGCAGCACGACTTATTCCATGTGTATACCGTAGATGAACATATTCTAAATGTATTAGCAAATTTGCGTCGCTTTGCTAAGCCAGAGTTAAAACACGAGTTTCCACTGTGTAGTCAATTGTTTGCAGCTTTCGAAAAGCCGCATCTTCTATACCTTGCAGCGCTGTTTCACGATATCGCTAAAGGTCGCGGTGGTGATCACTCTACATTGGGCACTCTAGATGCAAAACGTTTTTGCAAGTTGCATGGCCTTTCCAAACAAGATACACAGTTAGTTGCTTGGTTGGTAGAAGCGCATCTTAAAATGTCGAGCACTGCGCAAAAATCTGATTTATCAGACGCAAATGTGATAGCGCAATTTGCACATTTTGTTAAAACAGAAACACGCCTAACCGCCCTGTATCTACTGACTGTAGCGGATATTCGCGGCACCAGCCCAGCAGTATGGAATGCATGGAAAGCGCGACTATTAGAAAATTTGTTTTACGCGACTAAACGCATGTTAAAAGATGAAAGCTTTAACGCACAACAAATTGCGCAAATTAGACAACAAGATGCGGCTGAGAAACTGAATAACTATGGTCTTAGTTCGCAGTCTTACCTTAGCCTGTGGGATAAGCTGGGCAATGCCTATTTTTCTCGCTATGAAAGTGACGAAATTGCATGGCATAGCCGCCTGCTAACGCCGCATGTTTTAAGTGAAAAACCTATTGTGCGCGCTCGCTTAAGCCCCAATGGCGATGGTATTCAAGCCATGATTTATACTAAAAATCAGGATGACTTATTTGCGCGCATTTGTAACTTTTTTGACCGCATGGCCTACAGCATTGTTGAAGCTAAAATTTATACAACACA
>JANMBK010000145.1:0-5216 GCA_031360365.1 Methylophilaceae bacterium | reverse complement strand
TACGTTTTCTTTAGCTGGTTTTACCTCAGGCACTTCGCGTATGATTAATCGATAGGTGAGTTCATCATTAGATTTTGACGGAGATAACACCGCTAAACGCACCACTTGACGTGCTTTAGGGGCTAACTTAATAATGGGCGGTGATAAAAACAGGTCTTCCGATAAAGTGAGATCATCTTCACCACCAGGTTTTTGCTTCCAACTATAAATATCTGCCTGCATGACCAGTTCTTCATCGCCATCATTAGTAATGGTGACGGCGACAGCACGGTCTTTTGGCGCCATATAAATACGCACCGGCGACACAGAAAATAAGCCTGCAGAGGCAGGTATGGCGTGACTAGTTAAAAATGCGCCTGTGGCGCAAATGGTTAAAAAATAGCGAATTGAAAATAATTTTTTTTTCATAATAGGCACTGGCTCAGTCAATAAAAGGGCTTAAATCATCATTACTATTTCATAAGCGATTTACATTTAAAAATCGCATTACCAACCAATCAGCAATTCAAGATAGTCTCGATCTTGCAAATTAACGGTACGCCAACTGGTTACAGTGCCAACACCTTGATTGTTAATGGTGTCACGGTAATCAGCTGCTGTAGAAAATTGTGTAATGAATCGGTAAGCCCCGCCGTGGGTAGGTTTCCACGGCATGCCATTACCTATGGCCGCAATATCAACTACTGCGCCTGTTGCACATACCACTGTAACGGTTGCGCCAAAGTTAGTGCGACCTGTGCTACTACGGCAAAATGCAGAATCTAAGCCGCCGTTGTTATTATTGAGTCGAACTACAACATTAAATGCGTTGTTAGTTTGAGCGGCTAAACTAATATTGGCCTGTAACACGCTCGCCGCCAGCAACGCGCTAGCTAGTACTGCACTAGAGCATAGCTGGTGACAGAATGTGATGATGGACATACGCTAATGACTAGTAACTTTATTAATAGTTATTAGAAAGTTACGATTAAAGTACGTGTATGCGCTGTTGGACCGCAAGATGCAGTGGCGCAAGCGCCTGCTTGTAAAGCTGGCATTGTGCCTGTGATATTGTATGTTTTAACATCAGCAGTACCGATTGAGGCTGTTGTAGCAGCTGTACCACCAACAGAGGTTGGTGCGCCTGCTGTTAATGTGTATTGCAAGCCTTGCAACACGCCAACACCAGCAGCTGTGCCGTTTACCACATCAAACGCAACCGAGCTAGGTGAAAAACCGCGTGTACAATCAAATGTTAAGTTCACGGGCGTGCCTGTTGCTGCACCTACCTGAAAAGCCGTGTAAGTACCAAAATCAACTGTGGTGGTGGCATTATTGGTGGCTTTACATTGTGAGCTTAGTGAAACAGACACTTGAAAGTTATTATTTGTAGTCGCTGCGTTAACTGCAGGAACAGCTGCTGCAAGCAAAACAGTAGAAGCAAGCAGGGTGGCTAAAAGTTTATTCATTTATCAAATCCTTTAAAATATTTCAGACATTAGAATTAATGTCCATCAAATATGTTTAAACAGTAAGCGCTATTTAGCAGCAATACTATTTAAAACACCGCATCTCGTAATCAGCAACTTTTATACCAAAGAGGCATTTATTAAGTCAAATGGCTAGCAATAGCATTAATACATGTACTAATCTGGATGTGACATTATCAATAATATCATTATATTGCAATAGCTTACACGAGTTATTTAATGTTTTATTTTAATATTTATGGTGGTAGTTAATGAATTACAACAATTCATTGATAAGGGACGCGAATGGTAATTTTCGGTTATAAATGTCGAACAATTGTCAGATGGTTATAAAATTTCTACAGGAGTTAATGAGTGCATCATTAACTCCTGATTGATAAGCTCGTCGCCATGTGTAGAACGTTTCGCGACAAATCTCAAAGTAACGACAGGTCTTGGATATATTTCCATGCTCTTTTGCGTGGTTTAATACCTTTAGCTTTCGAGCAATATCATGCTCTGCTTTTCTTTCCATGGTAGTCGACTCCAAAATAAACAAATCAAATCATAAATTTGTCTACCTAGGTCGAGATTTTTATAATTTTTATTTTATATTGTTTTTTATCATGTTTACCATCTGGTCTAAGCAAGTAGACCACCCTTCTTGAAAGCCCATGTCTTCATGACGTTTGCGATTTTCTTGGTTAGCATGCAACACAATCGCGGTATATTTAGTGTCTTTGCCATAGTTTATTAATTCACGGTCTTCTAGTTCATGGTTTTGTAACTCATAGTCTTCTAGCAAAATAATTGCCGTCATTAATAGTTCTGCACACTCATGATTAGGGAATTTTTCGGGCTGCTTGGCTGGCCTAAAACCAGGTTCCAGCGCATTGGTCCAGCTTAGTTTTTGGTTGGGAATCACCTCTAAATAACAGCCAACATTTGGAAAGCGCTGCCCCTCAGGTGATTGCATGGTGCTGCTAAATTTGCCGCCCGGGCGCAGGTCGATGTCACAAGCAACGGTTTTCCACGGCAGTGGGCAGAACCATGGCATGAGTAATTCTGGCGTTGTCCAAGCCTTCCACACCAGTTCGCGTGGCACGTCCACAACTCGCTCCAACATGAGGTCTAGCTCAGGATTTAATTGATAGGTCGTCATTTGCTAAGCTCCTTTGCGTGAAAATGTGCTGCGAATAAGTTATGCTAATATAATCTGATCATTCATCGCAAGGCTTTAAAAGCGAAATATTTAAAAAGAGAATTATAACGTGCAACAATTTACCCAACACATTAGCGTGCAAGCGCAAGGTCGTAAGCTGTACGATATTACCCCGCAGGTACTCAACTGGGCAGATACGCTTGGGCTCGAAACTGGCTTACTGACGCTGTATATCCAACACACTTCCGCCAGTTTGTTGATTAATGAAAACTACGATTCTGATGTATTGGTGGACATGGAAGCGTTTTTTAATCGCTTAGTGCCAGATGGCGACAGTTTGTTTATTCATACGGTAGAAGGTAACGATGACATGCCAGCACATGTGCGTACCGCACTCACCCAGACAAGTTTATCGATTCCTATTTTGAATAGTAAAGTTGGCCTAGGCCAGTGGCAGGGCATTTTTCTGTTTGAGCATCGGCACGCGGCCATGACGCGGCGCGTGTTATTGCATGCAATAGGCGAATAAACGGATGTTAGTAGAAGGCCGCACCTTAACGGTGCAAGAGCGCACTATTTTTAAACCATATTTTGCCAAAATAGTGCTAGAACGTGTGCGTATTATTGATGGTAAAGTACCGTCTTGGTTAAGACACACCATGTGTGCGGTGGTTATTAATAATCATATTTACTTACGTGCTGGTGCATATCAGCCAAATACAAAACGTGGGGTTGAGCTATTGGGACACGAGCTCACGCATGTATCACAGTTTTTGCATGGCATGACGCTGTGGCGCTATATTTGGTCATGTCGCTATGGTTATCGTAATAGTGTTTACGAGGTAGAGGCTTATGCCAAAGGACGCATGATTGCCATGAGCTATCAATGAATGCAGTTAATAATAATTTCAAAAAAAAGCGCAATTTGAACTTTAAATTCATCAGCATGCCTTAAAATGTAGTTTGGCTTGTTTTTTGCATTAATCGTTTGGGCAGCTTGTCTTTTTTACATTAATTTTGTATATTAGCTTTGTAAATGAGTGTCTAAATTGCATTAAGTAGTCACATTCTTATATATTTTGGGAGTTATTATGAAAACATCAGCATTATTAGCAACACTATTAGCAGCCTTATTTTTAACAGCCTGTGGCGAAAAAGCGCCAGAAGCACCAGTGGAAGCTGCACCTGCGGCTGAAGTTGCGCCAGCAGCAGATGCTCCAGCTGCACCAGCCGAAGTAGCGCCAGCTGAAACGGGTGGCGGTTATGTGCCAACTGCCGAAGAGCTTATTCCAGGCGAAACTCGTCCAGTAGAGGCAGCACCAGCAGCGGATGCAGCGCCTGTTGAGGCGGCACCTGTTGAGGCCGCACCAGCTGAGGTAGCGCCTGCTAATTAATAGATAGCTAATTAATATTCAGCTGACAATAAAAAAGCACCCACAATGGGTGCTTTTTTTAATTCAATAGCTTAGCTAAAAGCTAAGTAAAAACCTTATATCAGGAAAGCTTAACGCACGCTCCAACTCAGCGGATCAAATGGCTGGCTATTGCGACGTAGCTCGTAATACACCCCATTGCTCTCGTTGCCGCCACTGTTGCCTATAGAGGCAATCGCATCACCTGCAGTGACTTCCTCACCTACATTCTTCAACATGGCTTGGTTGTTGCCATATAAGCTCATATACCCACTGCCATGGTCGACAATAATGAGGTTGCCAAAGCCGCGCATCCAATCGGCAAACACCACACGGCCACTGGCAACTGTTTTTACGTCGCTTCCCTCTGCAGCCCTTATAAATAGACCTTTCCACGAGATGCCTGTGTCGTCACGTTTGGCGCCGAAACGATTGGTCAACTCACCACGCGCTGGTAAACGCAGCTTGCCTTTTAATGCTGAGAAATTAATTCCCGCGTAATCATTACTTGGTGTTTGTTCATTGTTGATTACCACTTGGTCTGATTTTTCATTATCAGACTCATCAACTGGTTTTTGCGATTTTTTCTTAGCTTTTTTTACTTTTTTAGGAATAATTTTCGCTAAACGTTCGACTAAATTGGACAAGTTTTTTTCATCGCGGCTTAGTTTTTTAATTTCACCACGTTGTGCAGAAATTTGCTTAGAAAGTGTTTTGACAACTTTAGATTTTTCTTTTTTTTGCGCTTCTAAGGTTTTCTTTTCAGCTTCTTGTTTGGCTTTTAATTCTGCCACCTGTTTTAAAGCTTCGGCCGTTTTATTATTAAGTGCTTTCACTTTCACTAAACTAACTTGCATATCGTCTATCACTTTGGCGTGCTGCTTAGCGATATAACTAAAATATTTCACATCACGCGCAATTTCACTGGGGTTTTTATTTTGCAAAATCAGCTGGGTGTAGCTTTGGTTGCCATGCATGTACTGTTGACGTAATAAGCTGCTCAAGCGCTTTTGCTGGTCGCTTAAGCTTGCATTTAAAGTCGTTGATTGTTTTTTTAGCGTGTTGAGCGTATTTTTATTTTTGCTTTGTTTTTGATTAATTTCGCGCAGCCTTTTATCGGCGCCACTAATGGCGGTTTCAGAGTCCTTTAGCGCATCTGCTGCGTCTTTATGCGCCGCTTGGTTATTATCTAGC
>JANMBK010000140.1:0-3172 GCA_031360365.1 Methylophilaceae bacterium | reverse complement strand
TGCAGACGCCAGTTTCAGCACTAAAAAAAATGCAGTGTGCGTAGTAATGACAGCCGATTGCCTGCCAGTATTGCTGTGCGACAAAGCTGGCACGATAGTGGTTGCAGTACATGCAGGTTGGCGCGGGCTTTGTGACGGTGCTCTGGAAGCCAGTATTGATGAGGCGTCCAGAGCAGCACAAATAAAGCCAAACGATTTAATGGCTTGGCTTGGCCCTGCCATAGGGCCAAATGCGTTTAAAGTTGGTGCAGAAGTGCGTGCGCAATTTATAGCAAAAGATGCAAAAGCAGAAGTTGCTTTTAAGCCAAATGGCGACAACCAAGAACAAGACAAATGGCTATGTGATATTTACCAAATCGCCACGCAACGCTTAAATAATGTTGGCGTGACGCAAATTTATGGCGGTGACCGTTGTACTTTTACAGAAAAAGAAAACTTCTATTCTTATCGCCGTGATGGCGCGACAGGGCGTATGGCAACGATGATTTGGTTGTCATAAAATCAACAAGCTCCGCTTAAGTTATAATGCACGCAATCAAACCTTTCAAAACTTTATGATACTTCCCAATTTTTCTGTGCTCACTTGGATTATGCTATCCAGCTTACTTGGCGGTGCTTTAAGCGTTGCAGGTGCAGGCTTGATGGCGCTTAATGTCAAAAAGTCTGCCGTGCCCATGCTAATTAGTTTTGCTATAGGCGCCATGTTAGGTGCGGTATTTTTAGAAATTTTGCCTGAGGCAATAGCGCATGCAAGCAATGTGCAAGCCATTACGGGGACTGTGTTAATCGGTATTTTGCTCTTTTTTTCGCTAGAAAAATTGGTTATTTGGCGGCATTGTCATGGTGATCATTGCGAAGTGCACGCGGTACATACGGCAGAAGAATGTCCTGAGAATGTTGCTTTAAAAACGCCCGTTATCGAAACACCCGCGCTTGTACTATCAGAGCCGGCGACCAAGTACAGAGCGGCTTCTGGCGGCATGCAAAACGCTCGCGCCATTAAAAATACGCAAAGCGCGCATTCACATGATCACGCGCACGAAAGAAGCGGCATGATGATTATGATTGGCGATACCTTTCATAATTTTGTCGATGGCGTGTTGATTGCCAGTGCGTTTATGGTGGATATAAATGTGGGCATTGTGACAGCGCTGGCGATTATTGCGCACGAAATTCCGCAAGAAGTGGGCGATTTTTTAATTTTGCTGCACTCGGGTTACAGTAAGCAAAAAGCACTCTGGTTTAACTTGGGCAGCAGTCTGGCTACGTTGCTGGGCGGTGTTTTGGCATATTACTTCTTGCAGCAAGCCACCACAGTTACCCCTTATATTTTAGCGCTGGCCGCTGCTAGTTTGCTGTATGTGGCAGTCGCCGATTTAATCCCAAGTTTGCACAAGCGCACCGAATTACGCGCCAGCATTTCTCAACTTTGTTTGATTGGCTTGGGCGTGGCAACGGTGTGGTTAATTGGCATTTGGCTGCATTAAACTCGTAGTTAGATTAAACTTAAGTAGATAGAAACATGAAAACTTCAACACTAGCTTCAACTTTAAAATCGTCCGCACCCAAAGTCGGCTTCGTTTCGCTTGGCTGCCCCAAAGCAGGCAGTGATGCTGAGCGAATTCTCACGCAATTGCGTGCCGAAGGTTATGAAATATCGCCCAGTTATGAAGATTCCGATTTGGTAGTTGTCAACACCTGTGGTTTTATCGATTCTGCCGTGCAAGAAAGTTTAGATGCAATTGGTGAAGCGTTACACAAAAATGGCAAAGTGATTGTCACTGGTTGCCTTGGTGCGAAAAAAGATGTCGTCATCAACGCGCATCCAAGCGTTTTGGCCGTCACTGGCCCACACGCTCTAGAAGAGGTAATGACGCATGTACATGCCAATTTGCCTAAACTGCATGAGCCGTTTATTGATCTTGTGCCACCGCAAGGCATCCGCCTAACGCCTAGCCATTATGCCTATTTAAAAATTTCAGAAGGCTGCAACCATCGTTGTAGCTTCTGCATTATTCCGTCTATGCGTGGCGATTTAGTCAGCCGCCCCATTGGTGAGGTGTTGAATGAAGCTGAAAACCTAGTGAATGCAGGTGTTTCAGAGATTTTAGTCATCTCGCAAGACACTTCGGCTTATGGCGTAGATGTGAAATATCGCCCAGGTTTCTGGAACGGCCGCCCAGTAAAAACGCGTATGACTGAGCTGTGTCAAAGTTTAAGCGAATTGGGTGTGTGGACGCGCCTGCATTACGTGTATCCATACCCGCATGTGGATGAAGTGATTCCACTGATGGCAGATGGTCTGATTTTGCCGTATTTAGACGTACCGTTTCAGCATGCTAGTCCTAAAATCTTAAAAGCCATGAAACGCCCAGCCCATGCCGAAAACAACTTGGCACGTATTAAAGCGTGGCGAGAAATCTGCCCAGATATTACCGTACGCAGTACATTTATTGCAGGCTTTCCGGGTGAGACAGAAGACGATTTTCAAATGCTACTCGACTTTTTAGAAGAAGCCCAGTTGGATAGGGTAGGCTGTTTTGCTTATTCGGCGGTCGATGGTGCAAAGGCGAATGAGTTGCCAGACCATGTGCCAGAAGAAGTAAAGCAAGAGCGCCTAAGCCGCTTTATGGCAGTGCAGGAGCGTATTAGCGCGGCTAAACTACACAATAAAATCGGCAGCATGCAAACCGTGCTGGTGGATGAAATTGTGCAAGATAGTGAAGGCAACTTTGAAGCGGTTGGCCGCACCAAAGCCGATGCGCCAGAGATTGATGGCGTGGTGTACATGGAAGATGCAGAAGGTTTAACACCTGGGGATTTTGTAGAGGTGGAAATTTATAGTGCGGATGGGCATGATTTGAGGGGTGGGCCACCGAGGTGAAATTGCCACAGGTTGTTCTTTCTTATACTCACTCAATATCTGAAGAAACATTTGCTGACTTCTTAAGATTGGTTTCACCCGCAGGTTTAGATATTCAAGTAGAGTCTCGTGAAGCAGATGGCCCATATGCTGGGCTGGAATGGCTTATGCCCACAGCGGTAATCATCTTTATTGGTAAATCTTAGTTCGATAGTTTTTTTAGTGAGATGGGTAAAGATCATTACTCGATGCTTAAAGCTGGATTGAAAAGTCTTCGCGCAAAACTTTTTGGATCAAAAACACCTAAGG
>JANMBK010000122.1:0-7606 GCA_031360365.1 Methylophilaceae bacterium | reverse complement strand
CATCGTTGACCAGCTCTGGAAACGCGTTAGAAATACCACCAGCGCCCACATCGTGTATGCTCACAATCGGGTTTTTGTCTCCAAGTTGCCAGCAACGGTCTATCACCTCTTGCGCGCGGCGTTGCAGCTCTGGGTTGCCGCGTTGTACTGAATCAAAATCTAAGTTTTCGGTGTTAGCGCCAGTATCCATGCTGCTGGCAGCACTGCCGCCAAGTCCAATCAACATGGCTGGTCCGCCGAGTTGAATCAGCGCTGCGCCAGCGGGAATCACGCTTTTTAATGAATGAGTAGCTGAAATATTACCCACACCGCCCGCCAACATAATGGGTTTGTGATAACCGCGAACTTCAGACTTACCATTTGAATCCTGAGACTCTAATTCAAAGGTGCGGAAATAACCCGCAATGTTGGGGCGACCAAATTCGTTGTTATAAGCGGCGCCACCTAAAGGGCCGTCGGTCATAATTTGCAGCGGCGTTGCGATGCGGCCAGGTTTGCCATAACCATTTTCGCCAGAATTGGTTTCCCAAGGTTGACTAAAATTAGGAATATTTAAATTAGACACTGAAAATCCAGTTAAACCTGCTTTGGGCTTACTGCCAATACCTGTAGCGCCTTCATCACGAATCTCACCACCAGCGCCCGTAGCCGCGCCAGCAAAAGGTGAAATAGCAGTAGGGTGGTTATGCGTTTCTACTTTCATCAAATAGTGCATGTCTTCTTCTGTAAATTGATACTCACCATTTTGTGGGTAAAACCGCTGCGTTTTTTGGCCAGCTACTATCGAAGAGTTATCTGAGTACGCGACTACCGTGTGGCCTGGATTCAGCTTATGCGTGTTGCGTATCATGCCGAACAGCGAATTATCTTGCGTTTCGCCATCAATCACCCAATCTGCATTAAAAATCTTGTGACGGCAATGTTCCGAGTTAGCTTGCGCAAACATCATCAGCTCTACATCAGTAGGGTTACGGCCAATTTTGCTAAAGTTTTCTACTAAATAATCGACTTCATCGGGTGATAGCGCCAAGCCCAACTCGCTATTGGCTGTATATAAAGCGGTTGCACCGCCAGCTAAAATATCTACGCTACTAAACGGTTTTGGTTCGGCGTGATGATAGAGTTTTTCCGCATCGGTTAAATTGCTCAACACTGTTTCTGTCATGCGATCGTGAATTTGCACTTTTAGCGCAGCGATTTCTTCGCTGTTTAAAATACCATTCGCTTCTACATAAAACGCAATACCACGCTCGATGCGTAGCACATTATTTAAGCCACAGTTTTTGGCGATATTAGTCGCGCGCGACGCCCAAGGTGAAATCGTGCCAATGCGTGGAATGACTAAATAAAGAGCTTTTTGAGCATCGCCAGAGGTCGCATGGCCATTAGTATTATTTATGGTGGCCTGCAGAGCATCATTTGCATGTCCGCCATAGGTTAATATTTGTTTTAAAGTGCTTTGCTCAGTGTCATTTAAGACGGTTTCGCTAAATATAAAATGCATAAACTCAGCATGTATTTTTTTAATAGTTGGCGCAGATGTTTTTAAAGCAGCGTGAAGTTTATCTAAGCGAAAAGTGGATAAAGCAGCACTGCCGCGAAGACTTAAGAAATTGGTAGCAGAACAAGGTTGAGCAGAAGTATTAGACATGAAAGGCTGGACTTAATGTTTGAAAATAATCAACAGGCATTTTAACAGAAAGCGCCGCACATTTCGAATTCTAAACATTTCGAATCCTAGGCACTTCAAATCATCCTATGCTTAAAACTGAATGTGAAAAAGCCACTCGGTTTTGATTTCGAGTGGCTTTTTATGACCCTGCTTTATCTGCTGGGTGCGAGCGTGCTGTTAGCTTTGCCTTTGAGTAAGCTAAAGCCTAAAAATGCCAGTGGTAACAGCAATAAACTATAAGAAATCCAAGAGCCAATACGGCCTTGTGGGCCCCAATCTTCGGTAGCGGCATGCCAATAAGGCACATCGATAATACCTAAGCTGTTAAGTTCTTGTGTTTCGGTGTATTCATGAAATGCATAAATAATTAATTGAATGGAGAATATCACCATAAACACAGCGGTCACCTGAAAAAACAGACCAAGATTGACGCGGTGACCATATTTGCTCCAAGCCCAAGCAACTGAACCTGCCATTAAGACGCCTATTAAGCCACCAACGGCTAACGGCATGCCATCAGTGGTTTGCGCTAATGATGCAATCATGGTGGCAGCTTCCAAGCCTTCGCGACCTATCATTAACAATACAAAAGCAAAAATGGCAAATTTAGCGCCATTGCCAGGGTTGGCAACCGCTTTATCAATGGCACCAGTGATTTCTTTTTTCATGTGCTTGCCCATTTTAAGCATGTGAACAGTGCAACTGATCACCAATACAGCGGCAACTAAAGCCAGTGTACCTTCCCAAAAGGGCGTAAGGCCACCAATTTTAGCCAACACTACGCCTAAAATTGCGCAGGCAATCACCGCCACATAACAGCCTTGGCGCACCGATGGAATGAGTTTCTCGCCACCTGTTTTAGCCAAATAGGCAAGCGTAATGGCGATAATTAAAAAAGCTTCTAAGCCTTCTCTAAATGCAATCATCAGGGTTTCAAACATAGTTAACCTTAAATTATATTCAATGTAAACATTAGTATAATCTTAATGATAATAGTTCGCAATTAATGATTTATTTTTTATAGACTGAAGTAATGAAGTAATAGGGATAAAAAAACCTGCTTTCGCAGGTTTTTAAAAGCCATCAAAATTTAAATACAGGTGCTTATTTGGTCGCACCTGGTACATCAATTTTTGCTTTTTCTTTTAGCCCTAGCATCAATTTTTCTAATTTACGTTGTTGCAAAGTGCGCTCTAAGCCATCTTTTACTTTATCGTACGAAGGCACTTGCGTAGCGCGAGTGTCATTTAATTTAATGACATGCCAGCCAAATTGGGTTTGAATTGGCGCGCTAACTTCACCTTTTTTCATAGTAGTCACCGCATCACTAAATGGTTTTACCATGCCAGCGGGTGAGAACCAGCCTAAATCGCCACCTTTGTCTTTGCTGCCTGGATCAAGTGATTTTTCTTTGGCAACTTTAGCAAAATCGCCTTTTTTTACTGCCGCTGCAACATCATTAGCCTCAGCTTCTGTTTTAACTAAAATATGGCGTGCGCTATATTCTTTATCGCCTAACTCTTTTTTGTATTGCTCGTAAGCGGCCTTTTTATCGGCATCGGTCACCGGGTTTTTTCTCATAAAATCGGCCAAAAATGCATTCACCACCAATTTACGCTGACCAATTTCGGAGGCCACCATTAAATCTGGGTCTTTATCTACACCTTGTTTTACTGCTTCTTGATAAGCCAGTTCAGAGCCAACCAACTCGTTAATGACGGCATTTTTTAAGCCGTCACCTTTTTGGCCGCGAGCTTGCGCATCTTTCATAATATAAGTTACCCAAGCTTGTTTAATTGGTTTGCCGTTCACGGTAGCTGGGTCTGCCGCATAGCTAGTAGCAGCAAATGAAAGTGTAGAAACTGCGAAAATAGTGGCGATAAGTTGCGAGATTTTCATTGGTAATCCTTTTATAAATTGAGAATGCTGTCAGTTTTAATGGGTAAAATTAAAACCACCAAAAGTTAGTTGGGGTCGTCTGGAGAGATTGCAAGTATGCTAAGTGCATGAATTTGCTGTGGTATTAAATCAGTTAGAGCCTGATAAATTAAACGATGTCGTATTATCTGCGATTTTTGCGAAAATTGCGAGCTTACTATTTTTAGTGTGAAATGCCCACCGCCCGTGTTGCCCACATGCCCCACGTGCAAGGCGCTGTCGTCTTGTATTTGAAGGCTTATCGGCTGCAAACTGGCAAGCCGATGTTTGATGGTTTCGCTCAAATTCATGCTTTGCTTGGCGTTAACTCAGGGTAATGTTTTTCTAAAAGGTTTTACTTTCACGTTTGCATAGACACCCGCACTGACAAATGGATCAGTTTCTGCCCAAGTTTTTGCAGCGGTTAAATCTACGAACTCCGCCACAATTAAGCTGCCAGAAAACCCTGCCGGGCCAGGGTCTGCACAATCTGTGGCGGGGAATGGTCCAGCGAGTATTAATCGACCTTGGTTTTGCAGTTCGTTCAGGCGCGCCAAATGCGCAGGCCTAGCATTTAAACGCTTCTCAAGGCTGTTTTCAGTATCTTCTGCCATAATTGCATAGAGCATATTTACTTGTCGCTCTTATCTTCAGCAGGTTCTATTAAGTATTTTTTTAATGCCAAGGTTTGCAAAATCACAAAAACAAACATCATGCCAGTGACGCCAAACAATTTAAAATTAACCCAAGCATCTTCAGTGTAATTAAACGCGACGTATAGGTTTAAAAAACCTAAGCCGACCAAAAATATCACCCAAGCCAAATTAAGTTTCGTCCAAATAGCTGCAGGTGCACGCATCATTTTGCCCATCATTTGTTGAATAAAATTCTTATTAAAAAACAGGTTAGATATTAATAATAACGCCGCTAGCAGCCAATACAACACCGTAGGCTTCCACATAATGTAGGTTTTGTCGTGTAGCAATAGCGTAATGCCGCCCAGCACACTAATCACTGCTCCGTTAATCAGCAGCATTTTCTCTATTTTGCCGTGGCGCAATTTGCTATAAACAATCATAGCAAGCGTAGCGGCAATGGCAATAGCGGTGGCAGCAAAGATGCCATACAGCTTAAAGCCGACAAAAAATAAAATAACCGGAAGCAAATCAAATAGAAATTTCATAGTGAGTTTGTGTTAATAGTTGCCTTGTATGCTGATGCTTGCTGTCTAAAAGCAACGCTATCTGTAAAGACAGTATTTTGCTATGATTTGGCTTAGATTGCAAAAGCAATTATTCATTTTATTAATACAAAATTTTAGTTAAAGAAACTTAGCGCATGGCTGCATTGTTCGATCTTCATTGTCATTCTACCGTTTCTGATGGCTTGCTATCCCCGCCCGAGTTGGTGGCGCATGCGGCAAAACGCGGCGTAAAAGTGTTAGCGCTAACAGATCATGATGACTTAGGTGGGCTGCAAGCTGCAAGAGAAGCGGCGCTTCAGCATGGTATTCAATTTGTTAATGGTGTAGAAATCTCAGTCACTTGGAAGCGCCGCACCTTGCATATTGTCGGCTTAAAAGTAGATATTCATAACGCCCCGTTAAAAGCCGCGTTAGATAAAGTGCGCATTGGCCGTGATGAACGTGCGCAAGAGATGGGTGAAGATCTAGCTCGCGTCGGCATTCATGGAGCGTACGAAGGTGCAAAGGCGCTGGCAAAGCAAAGTATTATTACGCGCACGCATTTTGCACGGTTTTTGGTAGATAACGGCCATGCAAAAAACACCAAAAGTGTCTTTAAAAAATACTTAGTGAAAGGCAAGCCTGGCTTTAAAGAGCACGAGTGGATGGATTTGAAATCTGCCATTACTTTAATTAATAATGCGGGCGGCCAAGCGGTTATTGCTCACCCAGGCCGTTACGATTTAGGCACTATTAATATGCTGTTACTGATGCATGAGTTTAGAAGTTTAGGTGGCACAGCAATTGAGGTGGTAACAGGCAGCCATACGCCGCCACAATATCAACAATTTGCCAAAATCGCGCACAAATTCAGCTTAAAATCGTCATTGGGCTCCGATTTTCATGGCTCGGGTATTTCGTATATGGAGATGGGTTGTATCCCAGATTTGCCTGACGGTTGTGTGCCAGTGTGGGATGATTGGCCAGAGGCAGCGAATTTACATCATTAATGGTTACTTAATTGAGCCAGTACTTTGTCATCAATGCCGAAAACCCGCAGGCACGCCTAATTAAGCATACAGTAGAGATTTTACGCGAAGGCGGTGTGATTGCTTATCCTACCGATTCCAGCTACGCACTTGGCTGCATGATGGGTTTTAAAGAAGCGCAAGACAAAATTCGTCAAATTCGCGGTTTGGATGACAGCCATTTATTTACGCTGGTGTGCAACGATTTAAGCGAGTTAAGCACCTATGCGCAAGTGGATAACAGCCAATTTAGGCTGCTAAAAGCCAACACACCTGGCGCTTATACCTTTGTGTTGCGCGCCACTAGAGAGGTGCCGCGTCGTTTGCAACACCCAAAGCGCAGCGCAGTTGGCATACGCGTGCCGAATCACGCTGTGCTGCAAGCCATATTACATGCGCTTGGCGAGCCATTGTTAAGTATGACTTTGCAATTGCCAAACGAGGACGAACCGCTGAACGAGGCGTGGGAGATTCGCGAGCGGTTAGAGCATCAAGTCGATTTGGTAATAGATTCTGCGATAAGTTTTGCCGGCCTAACAACCGTGATAGATTTAACAGAGAGCGCGCCAATATTGATTCGGCAAGGCGTGGCCGATGCAGCGCCGTTTGGACTTTAATACAAAAGACAAGTTTAGACAAAGATAACTAAAGAGAAAAATATGCAACTAGAAGCACTTATCCTCAAAATTATAGTTTCTGCAGTGCCTATTATTCTGGCCATTACTGTGCATGAGGCATCGCACGGCTATGCTGCCAAATATTTTGGCGATTTAACGGCAGAAAAAATGGGGCGCATTTCGCTTAACCCGTTTCGGCATATTGATTTAGTTGGCACTATTATATTGCCTGCACTGACGCTAATTGTGGGCGGCATATTATTTGGCTGGGCTAAACCGGTGCCCGTTAATTTTAATAATTTGCGTAACCCCAAAAAAGACATGCTGTGGGTGGCTGCAGCTGGGCCAGCCTCCAATTTGCTGATGGCGATTGCATGGGGCATCTTGCTAGGCTTTGTGAAGCGCTTCCTAGATGCGGGTGAGCTTCCCACTGCGGCTTATCTATTTATTGATATGGCCTATGTCGGCATCACCATTAATATTGTGCTGATGGTGCTTAATTTGTTGCCGATGCCGCCGCTGGATGGTGGACGCATTGCAGTGAGTTTGCTGCCTAATCATTTGGGCATGCAATTATCGCGGGTAGAACAATATGGTTTTATTATTTTAATCGCACTGATGTTTATGGGCGTGCTGGGCAAAATACTTTCGCCGTTTATTGAGTTTTTCCAGCAAATTATTTTTCGTATTTTTGTTTAACGTATATTTTTTGGCTATTATTCACATAATTATTTTAATAAAAACTTAGGTCATCTTTCACATGGCAATCGAACGCGTTTTATCGTGCATGCGCCCCACAGGCAATTTACACCTTGGGCATTACAACGGCGTACTCAAAAATTGGATTAAGCTACAGCACGAGCATGAATGCTTGTTTTTTGTCGCCGATTGGCATGCGCTCACTACGCATTACGATACGCCAGAAATCATCGAAGAAAGCGTGTGGGAGATGGTCATCGATTGGCTGGCGGCGGGCGTAGATCCTGCCAATGCGACCATTTTCATTCAATCGCGGGTGCCAGAACATGCTGAGTTATATACGCTACTTTCTATGATTACGCCGCTAAGCTGGCTAGAACGTGTGCCAACCTATAAAGACCAGCAAGAAAAACTCGCCAGTAAAGATTTATCCACCTATGGTTTTTTGGGCTACCCATTATTACAAAGTGCGGATATTTTAATTTACAAA
>JANMBK010000178.1:0-12716 GCA_031360365.1 Methylophilaceae bacterium | reverse complement strand
TGGTGATAATTGGCGTTGTAAATGCTCAAACTGTATTGGTTTGCCAATTCAATGTTATCTAAACTGGCCAACGCCACGTCTTGCATATCGGCCTCAATATTGCGCCGCTCCATGTTTAACTCATGCAAAGTTTGTGCTTTTTGCATGGCTTCACTTTCCGTTTCTGCCAGCAAACAGGCAATGCCGAGGCGCATGTCATCTAGCCTCCCTGCCGCATTTAAGCGCGGCCCAACAGCAAATCCAAAATCCTGTGCGATGACTTTGTCTGGCGTTTTACCTGCAATTTTTAGCAAAGCGGTAATTCCAGCACAGCCAGCACCTGCGCGAATTCTGCGTAATCCTTGCTCGACCAATATTCGGTTATTGGCATCAAGCTTGACTAAATCGGCCACCGTACCCAATGCGACCAAATCGAGCAACTCAGTCAAATTTGGTTCAGCTAAACTATGTTCAGTTTTTTTGGCAAATGCACCGCGATTTCGCAGCTCTGCCCGCAATGCCAGCAACACGTAAAACATCACGCCCACACCCGCTAGATTTTTGCTTTTAAAATCACAGCCATGTTGGTTTGGATTTACAATACAGGCGGCGTCAGGTAAGGTTTCGGCAGGCAAATGATGATCGGTTACCAACACCTGCAAACCCAATAAATTAGCGGCTGCCACACCGTCAATACTGGCAATACCATTATCCACGGTGATTAAAATATCGGGATTTAACGTGCTTGCAAGCTGCACAATTTCAGGCGTTAAGCCATAGCCATACTCAAATCGATTTGGCACCAAAAAGTCTACATTTGCGCCCATGCTTTTTAAGCCTTTAACTGCGACGGCTGTTGCGGTGGCGCCATCGGCATCGTAATCACCAATCACTAGTAGTTTTTTGTTGGCAGCGATAGCATCGGCTAGGAGTTTGGCCATTTCGCTTGCATTAGTCAGTTGCTCTGGCGGAATAATTCCACTCAGTGAAGTCTCAAGTTCTGATTTATTAGTGATTCCGCGTGCCGAGTATAATTTAGCCAGCAACGGATGCGTGCCTTGCGCCATAAGCTCTGCAACGATTTTTTCATCAAATTTTCGCGGCTTAATTTGCATGATTTTTTTCTACGAGCATACTGCCGCCGCCATAACACCAAATGCTGTTAACCGTCGGTAAACCTTTTGTCTCACGCGCTTGGTTCACGGGGTGTTCAAACAGTAGCATTTGCAGCTCATTTGTGAAGGCAGCCCATTTGATTGCACCCTCGCCTGTTGGCAGATATGCCTCAATAGCCTTATTTAATGAGGCTTGTGGCACATGTGTTTGAATGTTTGGATTATTTTCTAAACGTAAAAACCATTGTGTTTCATGCCAAAAAAACATCTTTTCATATGCCCCAAAGTGCTTATTCAACGCGATTGTCAGTAAATCTATTTCATCGGTTTCTAACGGCAAAGGTGCTGGTTCAGCCAAACTAAACGTATCGCGTTGCAAAGCCAAATGCACGGGCGCCGCATACAGCCAGTAAGCATTATCTGACTGTTTTCCAAGCTGCTGCCACGCTTGCGCAGCATTAATAAGTTTTTGTTTGAATAAGTTTTTGAAGAAAGAAAACATAGCGCTATTTTAGCATTGATGTGATGACCAGTTCTATTAAGCACAGCCAATAAAAAAACCACCTTGTGAGTGGCTTCTTTATCTACTTGTCTTACTTTAATTTAGGGAGCTAAAATTAAAGTTACCAGTAATTGCGGTCTTGATGCTTAGCGTGATGCTTATCATAATGCTTGCCTTTATATTTTTTGTGTCCATAACCGCGGCCTTTGTGGTTGTCATCGTCATCATCATCGTCATTCCAACGATTCTCATAATAAGTCACATTAGTCACATAACCATTTGGCCTTACTTCAACGTGCACAGGAATATAACGGCCTGGGTCACGATCTGTTACGGTTGAATATTGACGACCGTTGTACTCGTAGTTCACCAAATAACCAGCAGGTACTTGATTCCAGTTATCCACTGTTACACAACTATCTACTGGACGTGTTTCTACACGCTCACGACCACGATTGTTGTAACCACGATCATTATCGACACGGTCACCCACAATTGCGCCAACACCAGCACCCACCGCGGCGGCAGCTACACGGCCATTACCTCGGCCAATAGTGCTGCCTAATAAACCACCGGTTACACCACCAATCACCGCACCACCTAAAGAGCGTTGTGGTGCTTCGTAATAACTTTCACGAACATATTCAGTACGACATTCTTGACGTGGTGAGTTCACACGTTCAAATTGTGGCGTCACGTTTGTTACACGACCGCGATCTTCATAATTATCATGGCCTGCTAACGCGGGCACTGACACTGACGCAGCAATTAAACCTAATAATATTGTATGACGCATTTTAAATCTCCTTGGGTTGTCTGCTTATAAGTTGCGGCAGATGAGCTTACAACGAGGCAAATTTAACTTAGCTGACCGCAAAATGCAGATTAATGATTTTACTTAGCAGTGAGTTTAAGAATCATTTTCAATAATTCCCACATAAAATATGTTATGAATTAATAGCTCAATGATATATATCAAGCTATGTGACCATAGTTACTGTGGCTAGATTAAAAGCGCCTATACTTGCATCATCTACTACCAACTGTAGTCAGTACTTATTGGAGATTGACCATGAAACATTTAAAACCATTACTCATCACCGCAACGCTATTATTTAGCGGCATGACGTTTGCAGCGGAAGTGAAAGGCGAGTTCGGTAACAATTGTACTAATGGCTTATCCAAAAATACATTTCACGCTACAAACTGCTCGATTAACGAACTATACCAAGGTAAAACTTATTGTTTTAGTAATGAAGGCGCGCGCGATTCATTTTTGCTTGACCCGCAAGCGATGATAGATAAAGCGGCTATTTTTTATGCAAAAACGCCAGCGCCTACTGAGAAAAGTACGATGGGTGAAGTAAGCCCTGAAGTAGAGCGTGTGAAAATAAGCCAAGCCGACGCGCTTAAACAAATTAACAGCAAAAGCTGTGATTTAACCAATAAAGACGCAGGCTATCTCATTTTTAATGGCTTAGATTTACGTCACTGTAATTTAGAAAACGTTGGTTTTTTTGGTGCAGAGTTAATGGGTGCCAATTTGAGTGGTACTAATATGAAAAACAGTTATTTAAACTTAGCGCGCATTGAAAATGCCAACTTTAGCAGAGCAGATTTAACTAATGCGACCATATTCCAGCCGATTTTTAGTAAAACCAATTTTGAAGGCGCCAACCTAACCAACGCGCGCATGATAGGCACGCTAGGTGATGTGAACATGAGCAACGCCATCATAAAAAATGGTCGCTTTGGCTTAGATATTGGCAACCAGCCCATGGGCGCCATGCGCTTTGATGCGATTGGAGGCAATTTTGCCAACGCCAATTTTGAAGGCGCCGATATCAACCGTAGCAACTTTAAATTTGCCAATTTGCGCGGTGCTAATTTGCGTAATACCGATTTATTCCGTGCCGATTTTAGCAAAGCAGATTTAACAGGTGCGGATATTACTGGCGCAAAAATGGGCGAAGCAGTGTTAGACGAAACCATTATGACCAAGGTCAAAGGGATTGCCGCGATTAAAGGCTATGACGTTGCCAAAGGCAAGTGCATAGATTGTGCGATTGTGGCGCTAGCGCCTGCTGCAAACGAGGTACCCTCAATAAAGAAGCAATTGGTAGAAAGGCCAAAGACCAACTGGGCAGAAAACCTATCAACAAAAGTGACGCCTACAAAAGTGACGAATAAAATGAGCGATAAAGACCTGATGCTGGCCGAAAACCCTGCAAAAAGCTTTTGTAGACAAGGCGCTAGATTTTAACTATTCAGGCAATTAAAATAATAATCATAAACAAAAGCGGAAAAGTTTAAGGCTTATCCGCTTTTTTATTGCGCCATAAAGTTTCAACCTTGTACTACCTCAAATTCAGGCACGCCACATAGTCGATTTGCAGGTACTGCCATATCTATCAATTTAGGCTTAGGTAAGTTAAGGCTACCCATAATCGCCATAAACTCAGCCCGCGTTTTGCCAGCCAGCCTAGGGTTAATGGTCTTTTCTTGTGCTACACAACTTACACGCCTACCATTGTAATCATGCGCAGGATATATTAGCGTTTCGTCTGCTAAGCTAAATATTTTTTGTGTAATGCTGTCGAACAGTGCGCCTGCATCCCCACCTTGAAAGTCAGTGCGTCCGCAGCCATTAATTAACAACGCGTCGCCAGTAAAAATTCTATCGCTCCATAAAAAAGACAAGCTGCCCACAGTGTGGCCTGGCGTGGCAATCACCTGTATGTTCTGGTTGCCAAATAATAAAATATCACCTGCATTTAATTGTAAATCGGCTGTATTCGCACCACATAATTCACTCACACCCGTCTTGGCTGCCAATCTTTGCCGTAGAAATCCACTTGCAGTGATGTGATCTGCATGCACATGCGTTTCTAGTGAAAATTTCAAACTTAAGCTGTGTTGATTTAGCATCAGTATATAGTCATCTATATGGCTTGCCACGGGGTCTATAAGTACGGCTTCTTTACTTACATCATCACTAATTAAATAAGTCAATGTTGATGATTCCGAGTCAAACATTTGCCTAAACATTTTTGTTTCCTTTTTAAAATACTGCAATACTATATTGCTTTATATTATATATTAATATATTATGTATGTATATTAACTATTATTAAATATAACATTTATGGAAACCAAAGAAATTAATTTTGATGTATTACGCGCTTCTGCCGACAAAGCGACCAGTTTAATGAAAGTAATGGCAAACTCTGACCGCTTGATGTTGCTGTGTCAGCTTTCGGAAAGCGAAAAATCGGTGGGCGAATTAGAAAAAATATTGGATATTCGCCAACCGACACTATCGCAACAACTCACGGTTTTGCGTGAGGCTGAGCTAGTCAGCACTCGCCGCGAAGGTAAAAGTATTTTTTATCGTATCTCCAGTCAATCAGCGTTAGCCATGATGCAGGTGTTGAGTCATGAAATCTGCAATACTTAAAAAAGGAAATGATATGACGATTCAAATTACCAAAGTATCAAATGACTTTAGCACTGCACCCCAAATCAGCGTTGATGAAATTGCCGAAATTGCCCAACTTGGTTTTAAAACCATTATTAATAATCGGCCAGACAACGAAGGTGGCGCAGAGCAGCCAACGAGTAAGCAACTTGCCGCGGCAGCCAAAAATTTAGGCCTAAATTATGTGCATATTCCTGTTATTCCAAACAATATTCAACCTGCACAAGTAGATGCGTTTAGTGCTGCATACAGCTTAGCCGCAAAGCCAGTGCTGGGCTTTTGCAGAACGGGCAATCGTGCAGGCAGTATTTTTAAACTTGCGCAAACTGGCTCAACCAACCAAATTAGCACATCTACTCCCAAGGGCTTATTAATTTGGTTTAAAAACAAGTGTTTAATCACTCGCTTGTGGCGTTGGTGCAAAACCGAATGCCAACCTTTAACAAGCAGTGGATCTAATTGCAAAAAAAATTGAAATGGTTGACTTACAGACCTCCAGTGTATTACTTGGTTTATTTATAGGCCTAGTTTTAGCACTTACAGGTGCTGGGAGCTCAATTTTAGCCATTCCTTTACTTGTGTTTAGTCTTAATCTTAACTTGGCCCAAGCAGTGCCTATCGCATTATTAGCAATAATGTCTGCTGCAAGCGTTGGCGCAATACAGGGCTTATACGCTGGCATTGTGCGTTATAAAACGGCTCTGTTAATTGCTAGCTTTGGCATTGCGTTTGCGCCAATTGGTGTATGGCTTGCACAGCGCGCACCCACAGAGATACTTAACTTGTGTTTTGCTGCCATTTTAATTTACATGGCATGCCATATGTGGAAGCTGCCCTCATTACAATTAAGCCATCAAGACAAGCCAGAGCCTGCATGCATGATTAACCCCGCCACCTCCAAATTATTTTGGACAGCCTCCTGCACAAAAAGGCTAGTCATTACTGGAGCGGCAACCGGCTTGCTTTCTGGCTTGCTTGGTATTGGTGGCGGTTTTGTGATTGTGCCAAGCTTAAGAAAGGTAAGTAATTTTAATGCTCAAACCATAATCGCCACATCGCTCACGGTGATTGCATTGGTGTCCGCAAGTAGCGTAGCAAGCTATTTATTGCATGATGCAATTAACTGGAAAATTGCGGTTCCGTTTGTTGCTAGTACAATGTTGGGCATGTTTGCATTTAGCCTAATCAGCTATAAAATACCCCTAATCATAAGCCAGCGCAGTTTTGCGGTATTAGCTGTGTTGGCGGCGATTTTGATGCTTCTTAAATCATTCAGTTAGGCCAGATACTATGGATATGCCATCACATCACATACCGAATGAAATGCGAGATATTATCGCATTGAGTTTTACCAAGTTTTTACGTTTGTTAGCGGACACATTTTTTAGTGGCCGTTATGGTCACAGGGCAGTTGTACTAGAAACAGTTGCTGCCGTACCTGGCATGGTGGCAGGTGCGCTACTACATTTAAAATCGCTGCGGAAAATGCAACCCGATAATGGTTGGATTAAAACTTTATTGGATGAAGCTGAAAACGAACGTATGCACTTAATGACTTTTGTGCACATTGCACAACCGAATTCGTTTGAGCGTTTTTTGATTATTTTTGCTCAAGGCATTTTTTATAACTGTTTTTTTGTGCTGTATTTGTTCTCTCCCAAAACCGCGCATCGCGTAGTGGGTTATTTTGAAGAGGAAGCCATTATCAGTTATACCGAATATCTTGCAGATGTAGAAAGTGGAAAGTATGAGAATGTGCCAGCACCAAAAATTGCGATTGATTACTGGCAACTTGATGCAAATGCGCGCTTAAGCGATGTCATTATTGCGGTGCGCAATGATGAAATTGTGCACCGAGATGTCAACCATGATTTCGCAAACCAACTTAACTAGCAATAATATGCAAATTAACTATTAGCCATTTTTTCTAGCTTGCTGCGGTCACTTATCTCCACATGGCCGCGCCCAAGCGCCACCCAGCCTTTATGCTCAAAACGTTTTAGTTGGCGGCTAACTACTTCACGCGCGGTGCCTAACTCATCAGCCATTAACTGATGTGTGCGATTAATCGTATTAGCACCAACATCCAGCAGCAATTTGGCCAAGCGCGCATCTAGGCTGTGAAAAGCCACCTCGTCCAACAGCACAATTAAATCAGTTATCAAGGCGCCATAATTGGTCATGACAAAGCTACGAAATACTTTAGAATCCACCATCAACTGATTAAACGCAGATGACGGAATAATCACATCACGAATCGGCATTTCTACAATAGTAGATGCAGGATAATTACTGTTACCTAATAGACAAGTCGTGGTAATCACGCAGGTTTCGCCTGCAGCGACGCGATATAATAGAATTTCGCGTCCTGATGACGACATTTTGTACACCCTTGATTGCCCTGCAAGCCGCATCACATAAGCGCCACAGGCACCCCCCTCGCGATAGCCTATGGTGCCAACAGGCGCTTCTACAATACGCGCAGTCTTTGTTAAAATGTCACGCGCGCTACTCTCTAAAGCCAATAAAGGCGGAAAATCCTGCAGCCAATTTAAATCGTCCAATGTTTGCTCCCCATTAACTTGCCGTTTTTACAGATAATAATTTATATATATTAGCTCAAGACTATCTGTCGAGAGACTCATTTGCAAGCAATCAAACCAATCATACTTCACTGGCAATCAAGCGCTGCAACATCTCCAACCCAAAACCCACGCCAAAGCCGTTTACATCACTTTGCACAGCACCCAAGCCGCCTTTGCGGTTGGTGCTGGATAAATCGGTATGACACCACGCCAAATCATTTTCGATAAACTTACCCATAAAACGCGTTGCGTGCATATGGTCGCCACCGCCTTCTAGCGTGCATTGTTTAATGTCTGCGATGTCACTGTCCAAATCGCTATCCATATCCTCTTCATAAGGAAAAGCGACAATACGCTCACCCGCTGCAGTGCCCGCTCCTATTGCCTTGCAAGCCAGCTCTGGGCGATTTGCAATAATGCCACTCATACGGTCGGTCACTGCTACCGCCATGCTGCCAGTTAATGTTGCGAAATCTAAAATCACATCCGGCTTTTGTCTAGAAGCCAGCGTCAGCGTGTCCGCAAGCACCATGCGGCCTTCAGCATCGGTGTGCACAATTTCAATGGTCATGCCATTTAATGCTGTCACCACGTCATTTTGTTTATATGCCAGCGGCCCAATGTGGTTTTGCGCAATGGCCAACCAACAGTCAATTTTCACAGGCAACGCTTGCATGGTAGCCGCCAACAAAACACCCAGCGCAACCGCGCTGCCGTTCATGTCTTCGTGCATACCTTGCATATATTTAGCTGGCTTTAAATTATGCCCGCCTGTATCAAAACAAATACCTTTGCCTACCAAAGCAATATGTTTTTTGGCTTTTTTTGGTTTGTATTTCAGGTGTACAATAGCCGCATCCATTGGTTCGCTGCCCTGTCCCACTGCATAAAATGCGCCCGCGCCCATTTTTTTTAAATTCGGCATATCAAACTCTTCCCACTCCCATCCATGCTCTTTAGCAAGTTTTTTCACTTTCTCACGATAAATCGTCGGTGTTAGCTCATTAGGTGGCAGCATGGTTAAGCTGCGGCACAGTGTGTTACCTGCAACGCGTGCATTCACATAGCCATAATCGTGCGCTGCTTTATAGCCATGAATGCTAATATTTTTCAATGGCTTATGTTTGACCTCTTTTTTGCGGCTGGGCAACTCTGCTGCGTTAACTGTTACAACATAATAAGCTGCGCAGGCATTGGCCTCACGTGTTTCGTCATCACCAAACACACATATCGTTAAGGTTTTTGGCTGTTCGTCTAATAGAGGTTTTACTGCTTTGCGTAACAAAGTATGCTTTTGAAACATGCTCAAATTTTTTGTCAATATCACAAAACTAACTAAGCCCCCGTTAGCTAAATCTACAGTTATAGGGCTTTTATTTAAGTCTTTAAACTCACTATTGCTGCGTTTTAGTTTACTAGCCAACACATCGGCAAAAGCGTGCTCATTATCAACAGTATCATCAAACACAAATAGATTATGTTTTTCTGACGTTAGCGACTTTTCGCTACATATTTCAGCATATTGTGATAACTTTAAAGACATTTATGTTTCCTTAACTCTTATATAAAATGTAGGACTAAGCTAGCAAATCTCACATTTAGGCATTAAAATAATGCGGTTTAACTTGACCAAAAAGCCTAAAAAAGCCACACTTCAACCTTTAGTATTGATTATCTATTGAACATTTTAATACATATTTAGTTGCCACATTTGTGTTTGCCATTAATTATGTAACGGAGAAGCCAACAGCATGGCAATAAACCCCCCAACTAATCTGCAAGAAACCGACCCAATAGAAACGCAAGAGTGGCTGGACGCACTGAGTGCAGTAATTGAAAACGAAGGCACCGAACGAGCGCACTTTTTACTTGAGGCGATGATAGACCAAGCGCGCCGCTCTGGCAGCAACCTACCATATAACGCAACTACTGCTTACGTCAATACCATTCCGACCCATTTGCAGCAACGGCTGCCAGGCGATCCAGAGTTGGAGCGCAGAATACGTGCATTAGTACGTTGGAATGCGGTAATGACTGTACTGCGCGCCAATGAAAAATCTCCTGGCGTAGGCGGCCATATCGCCAGTTTTCAATCGGCTGCTACTTTGTATGACACAGGATTTAACTATTTCTTCCGCGCTGCCCACACAAAAGAAAACGGTGAGAGCTTCGGTGGCGATTGCGTATACTTTCAAGGCCACTCATCGCCAGGCGTATATGCGCGCGCTTTTTTAGAAGGTCGCATTGCAGAAGAACAAATGGATAACTTCCGCCAAGAAACTGGCGGTAAGGGCTTATCCAGTTACCCACACCCTTGGTTGATGCCAGACTTCTGGCAGTTCCCTACGGTTTCCATGGGCCTAGGACCACTAGCAGGCATTTACCAAGCGCGCTTTTTAAAATATATTCACGACCGCGGTATTGCTGACACTAGCGACCGCAAAGTATGGGTATTTTGCGGCGATGGCGAAATGGATGAGCCTGAATCATTAGGTGCGATTTCATTAGCCTCACGCGAAAATTTAGACAATTTAATTTTTGTCATCAACTGCAATTTACAACGGTTAGACGGCCCAGTGCGTGGCAATGGCAAGATTATTCAGGAATTAGAATCTGACTTTAGAGGCAGTGGCTGGAACGTGCTCAAAGTGATTTGGGGTTCCTATTGGGATCCTTTATTAGCCATGGATAAAAGTGGTGTTTTGAAAAAACGCATGGAAGAATGCGTCGACGGCGAATACCAAAACTTTAAAGCCAAAGGTGGCGCTTATACGCGCGAAAATTTCTTTGGCAAATATCCTGAGTTAAAAGAAATGGTCGCTGCAATGAGCGACCAAGATATTTGGCGCCTTAACCGTGGCGGGCACGATCCGCATAAAGTGTTTGCAGCCTATCACGCCGCAGTCAATCACAAAGGTCAACCAACTGTTATTTTAGCCAAAACGGTAAAAGGCTATGGCATGGGTGAAGCGGGAGAAGGCCAAAACATCACTCACCAGCAAAAAAGCATGGATATTGAATCGCTGAAAAAATTCCGTGATCGCTTTGACCTGCCGATTTCTGATGCGCAAGTAGAAAGCTTAAGCTTTTACAAGCCTGCAGATGATTCACCCGAGATGAAATATATGTCCGAGCGCCGTGCTGCCATGGGTGGCTTTGTGCCGCAACGTCGTCGCAAAGGTAACGAACTTAAAGTGCCTGAGTTAGCTGCGTTTGAAAATATGTTGGTTTCGACCGGTGAGCGCGAAATCTCCACCACCATGGCGTTTGTGCGTATTTTAAGCACGATAGTGCGCGATAAAGAGATAGGCAAATTTGTGGTGCCGATTGTGCCAGACGAAGCGCGCACGTTTGGTATGGAAGGCATGTTCCGTCAGCTTGGCATTTACTCGCACCAAGGCCAATTGTATGAGCCTATGGATTCTGACCAAGTGATGTATTACAAAGAATCTGTGGATGGTCAGATTTTAGAGGAAGGCATTAACGAAGCAGGCTCTTTTTCTAGCTGGATAGCGGCAGCCACCTCATATTCTGTCACTGGCGTGCAGATGATACCGTTTTACATTTTCTATAGCATGTTTGGCTTCCAACGTATTGGCGATTTGGCTTGGCTGGCGGGCGATAGCCGTGCGCGGGGGTTTTTGCTAGGCGCTACTGCAGGCAGAACCACGCTGAATGGGGAAGGCTTGCAACACGAAGATGGCCATAGCCATTTAATGGCAGCGATGATTCCTAACTGTGTGTCTTATGACCCAACTTTTGCTTACGAACTCGCCGTAATTATTCAAGAAGGCATGCGCCGCATGGTGCAAAATCAAGAAGATGTGTATTACTACATTACCTTGATGAACGAGAACTACACGCACCCAGCGCTGCCAAAAGACGCAGAGGCAGGAATCCTTAAAGGCTTGTATCGCTTTAGTAAATCGACATTAAAGGCTGACTTGAAAGTACAACTGATGGGCAGCGGCGTGATTTTGCGTGAAGTGATTGCAGCAGCTGAGTTGCTACAAAAAGATTGGAATGTTGCAGCGGATGTGTGGAGCGCAACTAGTTTCACCGAGTTGCGCCGCGAAGGTTTAGATTGCGAGCGCTGGAATATGCTGAACCCAGAAAAACTGCAAAAAGTGGACTATGTTGCACAATGCTTAAAAGATGCGGCTGGACCAGTGATTGCCTCGACCGATTATATGAAAAGCTTTGCTGAGCAAATTGCGCGTTTTGTGCCAAATAAATTTGTGGCGTTGGGTACCGATGGCTTTGGACGCAGTGATTCGCGCGAGGCGTTGCGCGACTTTTTTGAGGTGAACCGCTATTATGTGGTGGTAGCCGCATTAAAAGCGCTGTCTGATGAAGGCAAACTGCCCGCCGCCAAAGTGGCTGAAGCAGTTAAAAAATATAAGCTGGATGCGAATAAACCCAACCCAGTAACAGTTTAAAATAACCCACAGCGTCATTCCCTCGCAAGCGGGAATCCATTGGTTTTTAGGACTTAAATTCAAAATAGATTCTCGCCTACGCGGGAATGACGATAAACGATAAAGTTTGTGAATAAGGTAAATTAAACATGAGTTTACAAGAAGTTTTAGTGCCCGATATTGGCAATTTCGAGTCAGTCGATGTCATCGAAATTTTGGTCAAAGCAGGCGACGTGATTGCTAAAGATGATTCGTTGATGACGGTTGAATCTGACAAAGCATCAATGGATATTCCTGCGCCATTTGGCGGCACCGTGAAAGAAGTTAAAACCAGAGTGGGCGATAAAATCGCACAAGGACATTTAATTTTAACGCTAGAAGCTATCGAGGCAGCCATATCATCCACAACGGCATCGCCAGCGGCCAATATCCATGCGGCTTCTGGCCCTGCTCCAATAATGACAGAGAGAACGCCTGCAGCAGAAACGCCAAAAGTTGATCCAGCTATTCCAACGCCTAGCCGCCCTGCACCAGCGCCCGTGCAAAAAATTCAACCCGCACATCAACCGCTGCCAGTGGCAGAAAATGTAGTGACGAATGGTACAAAAGCTTCGCACGCTAGCCCCAGTGTGCGTAAAT
>JANMBK010000104.1:0-3764 GCA_031360365.1 Methylophilaceae bacterium | reverse complement strand
GTAAAAATGCCAGATAGCACAAGTACATAAGTTATAATAAACTTAAATAAACGGAAGCAATTGAGATGATTGAAGCAATACAAGAGGACTCTGTGGGACTGAATATGCGCAAAGCTAGATTTAATATGTCAAGCGCCATTGCGCGCTTTAATATGCCTCGCGAAACCGCGAGATTCAATATGATTGAACAGCAAATTCGCACGTGGGAGGTGCTAGACCCAAAAGTGCTGCAACTGCTAAACGATGTGCCGCGTGAGAATTTTGTGCCTAGTGAATACACAGGCTTGGCGTTTGCCGATATTGAAGTGCCAATTGGCCACGGCCAAACCATGCTGCACCCCAAGCTAGAGGCGCGCATGTTACAAGCGCTGAATGTGCAAAGCACACATAGTGTATTACATATTGGCACTGGCAGTGGCTATTTTACGGCCTTGCTGGCAAGTTTGGCCAAGCAGGTGGTTTCTGTAGAAATACATGCAGAATTAAGTACACAAGCAGCTAAAAATCTTGCGCAAAATAACATTCAAAACGTGACCTTACAAGTAGCCGATGGCACATTTGGCTATGCTGGTAAATTAAGCCAAGCCTTTTACGATGTGATTGTTTACACCGCTTCATCTCCAGTCGAGCCTGCAGGTGTAAGACAGCAACTAAATATTGGTGGCTGCATGTTGATAGTGCTGGGTAGCGCGCCAGTGATGCAAGCCACCCTTATTCAACGTGTTTCAGAGACGGGCTTTAGGCAAGATGTGTTGTTTGAAACCTGTATTCCCGAGCTAATGAACGCGCCGCAGGCGCAACAATTTGAGTTTTAAGTACAGGTTAATAATCAAAATCAATATGCAAATTAAACCACTCATTATTTTACTGACATTGCTGCCAAACATACTTTTGGCGGGAGAGGCTACGCTGTCTGCAGCAAGCCCTGAATCAGTTAAACCGCAGTCGCTGATTGATGTCTATCAGCAAGCCTTGGCTAGAGATCCCACGCTCGCTTCCGCATTAAACGCGAACAAAGCCGCGCAAGAAATTATAGAGCAAGCTAAGGCACTGTATCGCCCAACGGTAAATTTAAGTGCGGATGCCAGTACTTCTAGTACGCATATACGCTATTTAGATTCAAACATTCCGCCAGGTAACTCAAAATTTGAAAACTTAAGAGCCGGAGTAGAAGCGCGCCAGCCAATTTACCGTAAACAAAATTTGGTGCAAATAGAGCAATCTAAAACGCAAGTGAGCCAAGCCGATAAACAATATCATTTAAGCCAACAAGCCTTGATTTTGCGCACTACGCAGGCTTATTTTGATGTGTTATTGGCCGAAGATAAAATTGATTTAATTGTTGCACAAAAAGCCGCAATTTTAAGCCAATTTGAACAAGCCAAAGCCACGTTTGAAGTAGGTACGGCCACCATTACCGATGTGAACGAGGCGCAAGCGCGTTACGATTTAATTTTGTCACAAGAAATTGCCGCCATTAATGAGCATGAAATTGCCAAGCGCGCGGTTGAAGCAATTACTGGCGTTATCCCCAACAGTTTGGCCACGGTAAAATCCGATATTCAAGTAGCGACACTGCAACAAACCATGCAAGATTGGCAGCAAGTAGCAGTGCAGAATAATTTGAATATTCAAATTCAGCAAGACGCGCTTAAGTTGGCCGAGCAAGAAGTGGAATTTGCGAATGCTGGGCATTTGCCCACTTTAGATGCAGTGGCCAGCTATTTTAATAGCTACGCCAACGGCAGCCCGTCGGTATTTAGCGCGGGTAATGAGCTTAAAAATGCCACTATTGGTTTGCAGTTAGAAATTCCATTGTATCAAGGCGGCGCCATTAGTTCGCGCGCGCGCCAAGCGGTGTTTAATAAACAAAAAGCGTTAGATGATGTGGAGATTGCGCGCCGCAACACCGATTTAGAAACACAGCGCGCCTATTTCAATTTAAACAGCAGCATTGCGCAGGTTAAGGCGCTCGATCAAGCGTTAATTTCTAGCCAAAGCCAGCTCGACTCCACCAAGTTAGGCTACGAGGTGGGTGTACGCACCAGTGTAGATGTGCTCAATGCGCAGCAGCAACTGTTTAGCGCCAAGCGCGATTTATTGCAAGCGCGCTATAGCTATTTGGTGAATATTATTCGCTTAAAAGCCGCATCTGGCTTGGTGGCTGAGGCAGATTTGCAAGATATTAATCAGCAGTTAATCGTGAGCATCCCTAATGCACAAAATTAACCCTGCGTTGAGTCAATTAGTGATTGTCGATATGCAAGTGAAATTAGCGACTGCCATGCCTGCAGACGCCATGCAACAGGTCACTAAAAATTGCAGCATTTTGGCGCAAGCTGCAGCGCTGCTCAATATTCCTGCCTTGCTTACCGAGCAATATCCACAAGGCCTGGGGGCAACCTTACCCGCCATTAAACAGCATTGTCAAAACGTTAAAGTCATCGAAAAAACTGCGTTTTCAGCTTGTGGCGAGCCTAAATTTAATCAACAATTGCAGCGCGAAAATTCGCACATTATTTTAGTGGGCATGGAAGCGCATATTTGCCTATTGCAAACCGCGCTAGATTTAATTGTGGCTGGAAAGACTGTGTTTGTGGTGGAAGATGCGATTTTATCGCGCACGCCAGCAAACAAGATAAATGCAATCAATAGGCTACAACAAACTGGTTGCGTGATAACGAATACAGAATCTGTTGTATTCGAATGGCTGGGCAACGCCAATCATCAGGCATTTAAACAAATTTCAACGTTAATTCGATAGCATCTTATTTCATGCCGCTGAAATCCGCATGGATATTGGCCTACAGGGCGCTGCTTTTCTCTCGTGTTTTTTCTCGGTGTTTTCAATTGGTATTTTAACTGCGCTAATTTATTTAAACGTACTGTTTAATTAACGCCATCAATCGTGCTGTTGCGCCTGCAGATACACTACTGAAACTTAGCGCTGTTTGCTGCATGTTGACTAAAACTGCTTTATTTTTTAATAATGCTTCTACTTTTTGCATTAAATCATCTGCATTTTTTACGCGCATTGCTGCGCCCGCAGTTACCGCATCATTGCTGGCCTCAGCAAAGTTAAAAGTGTATTCGCCAATTAAAATTGGCCTACCTAAACGCGCGGCCTCTATCAGGTTTTGCCCGCCATAACTTAGCAGGCTGCCACCAATAAACGCAATATCACACGCCGCATAATACATTGGCATCTCACCCATGCTATCGCCAAGCACTACGTGGGTATTGGCTGCCAGGCCTGCACTGGAATGCTCTAGTCCAGTGGCATCGTTATTGAACAAAGTTTTTCGTTGATAATTGATACCGCGATGCTCTAGCAGCTTGGCCACTGCATCAAATCGTTGCGGATGGCGTGGTACTAAAATGGTGACAAGATTCGGAATATTTATTTTCGCCAGAGCGTCTAAAATTAGCGCTTCTTCGCCATCGCGCGTACTGGCGGCTAAAAATACAGGTCGTTCACCAAATAATTGCTTTAGTTGCAAGCCTTTATCTATCAAGCTTTGCGGCGGTTCTACATCAAACTTTAAATTGCCGGCAACACTTATATTAGTTGCGCCAAGATTTTGCAAACGCGATGCGTCATCTGCAGTTTGTGCCGCTACTGCGCTTAAGCTTTGCACGCCTTCACGCGCCAATATGCCCAGCTTGGCATAACCGTTGGCTGATTTTTCTGAAAGCCGCGCATTCAGCAGTAACATGGGAATTTCGCGCTGTTTGCAAGCTGCAATCAGGTTAAACCACAGCTC
>JANMBK010000052.1:0-3468 GCA_031360365.1 Methylophilaceae bacterium | reverse complement strand
TTAAAAGACGAGCCACTAGTTGCACAAATTCTCAAAGCTGTAGTGGGCGCAGTGGATGTGCCAGTGACGCTGAAAATTCGTACTGGTTGGGATAAGCAAAATCGCAACGCGGTAATGATTGCAAAAATGGCAGAAGACATTGGTGTGCAAGCGCTGGCCATGCATGGCCGCACCCGCGCTTGTTTGTATATGGGCGATGCAGAGTACGATACGATTGCGGCGGTTAAACAAGCAGTGAATATTCCGCTGATTGCCAATGGCGACATCACAACCCCAGAAAAAGCCAAATATGTGCTGGAATACACAGGCGCAGATGCAGTGATGATAGGCCGTGCCGCGCAAGGTCGGCCTTGGATTTTCCGCGAGATTGAACATTACCTCAAAACTGGCACGCATTTATTGCCGCCCACCGTGGAAGAAATCCACACTGTGATGTTGGAGCATATCAACGATTTATATGGTTTTTATGGCGACATTGCAGGCATGCGCGTGGCGCGCAAGCATATTTCTTGGTACACCAAGGGCTTAGCAGGCTCGGCCAATTTTCGCCACAATATGAACACGCTACAAACCATCGAACTGCAACAACAAGCCATTAACGATTTTTTTGCCGAATTGAAAACTAAAAACGAGCGCCTGGTTTATGTTGATGATTATGTTGATAATAATGCAGAAAAAATTGCTGAAGTAGAACCTGAGGCACTCGCCGCTTAACAGCGGCGGTTAGATAAGTCACATAATAAATTATGGCAAACGAACTCGCTGACTGTGTTAAAAAATCGCTTGATGAATACTTCAAGCACTTAGACGGTCAGCCACCACACGCCATTTACGACATGGTGCTGGGTTGCATCGAAAAACCACTGCTGGAATACATATTGCATAAAGTGGGCGGCAATCAATCCAAAGCGGCTGAGATGCTTGGCTTAAATCGTAACACCCTGCGCAAAAAAATGGCGCAATACAACCTTCAGTAGCATTCAATCACTTTCTAAGAGTTTTACATGGCCGTCATCAAAAGAGCACTCATCAGCGTTTCAGACAAAACAGGCATTATCGAACTTGCCTCTGCGCTGGTTAAATTAAACGTAGAGATTTTATCCACTGGCGGCACCGCTAAACTGTTTCGTGACAACAACATTCCTGTCATTGAGGTGAGCGACTACACAGGATTCCCAGAAATGCTAGATGGTCGCGTAAAAACGCTGCACCCCAAAGTGCATGGTGGATTACTTGGACGGCGCGATTTGCCCGAGCATGTTGCGACCATGCAAGCAAACGATATTCTAAATATCGATTTACTGGTGGTCAATTTATACCCGTTTGAGGCTATGATTGCCAAGGCCAATTGCACATTAGAAGATGCGATTGAAAACATCGACATTGGCGGCCCAGCCATGGTGCGTAGCGCCGCTAAAAATTGGAAAGATGTGGCTGTGCTGACAGATGCAAATCAATACGAGGCCTTTTTGACTGAGCTGCAAGCCAACAATGGCGCGGCTTCCAGCGCTACGCATTTTAAGTTATCGGTAGCTGCCTTTAACCGCATTAGTAATTATGACGGCGCCATCAGTGATTATTTAAGCAGCCTGAATGTTGACGGCAGCCGCAACGCCTTCCCCGACCAAACCAATGGCCGCTTTGTTAAAGTGCAGGATTTACGCTACGGCGAAAATCCCCATCAACAAGCCGCGTTTTATCGCGACCTTTACCCCGCGCCCGGCAGCTTAGTGACGGCCGAGCAGTTACAAGGCAAAGAGCTAAGCTACAACAATATTGCGGATGCCGATGCTGCTTGGGAAACAGTCAAGTCATTTACAAGCACGGCTTGCGTCATCGTCAAACATGCCAATCCATGCGGCGTGGCGTTGGGTAAAGATACGCTCGAAGCATACAGTAAAGCTTTTAAAACAGATCCAACCTCTGCTTTTGGCGGCATTATTGCTTTCAACACAGTAGTGGATAAAGCGACGGCAGAGGCTGTGAGCAAGCAGTTTGTAGAAGTATTGATTGCGCCTGATTACACTGCTGACGCGCTGGCAATTTTTACCGCAAAAGCCAATGTACGCGTGCTTAAAATTGCGCTTGACCATATTAAAAGTCATGGGGGTGGTAATACTCCATGGGAGCAAGGCAAAAACTCACATGACACCAAAAGAATTGGCTCTGGCTTGCTGATTCAAACCGCCGATAACCACGAAATTGCTGAATCTGACTTAAAAATAATCAGCGCGAAACAACCAACAGCAGCGCAAATGGCCGACATGCTGTTTGCGTGGAACGTGGCTAAATACGTGAAATCTAACGCCATTGTGTTCTGTGGCGATGGCATGACGCTGGGCATGGGCGCGGGTCAGATGAGTCGAATCGATAGTACCAAAATTGCGATTATTAAAGCGCAAAATGCAGGTTTGAGTTTACAAAATTCAGTTGTCGCATCAGATGCATTTTTCCCGTTTCGCGATGGCATTGATGCACTTGCCGCTGCTGGCGCGGCTTGTGTGATTCACCCTGGTGGCAGCATGCGCGATGATGAAGTAATAAAAGCGGCAGATGAACATGGTTTGGTCATGATCACCACAGGCATTCGACATTTCCGTCACTAGTTGCTATCACTAAAGGATATTGAGTATGAAAATTTTAGTGATTGGTAGCGGCGGCCGCGAACATGCAATTGCTTGGAAAATTGCCCAGAATAAACAAGTGAGCCGCGTCTATGTAGCGCCTGGCAATGCGGGTACTGCCACTAATCCTGATATGTTGAACGTACCCATCACTAGCGTGCCTGATTTATTGGCATTTGCCCAAAAAGAGCAAATTAGTCTGACCATTGTTGGACCCGAGGCACCGCTTTCTCAAGGCGTGGTGGATGCTTTTCGCGCAGCAGGCTTAAAGATTTTTGGTCCGACCAAGGCAGCGGCGCAACTGGAGTCTAGTAAAGACTTTGCCAAAGCGTTTATGTTGCGCCACAACATTCCCACCGCCAAATATAAAACCTTTAGCGATGCTAAACTGGCGCATGAGTATGTAAGCGCACAAGGTGCGCCTATTGTGATTAAAGCCGATGGATTGGCCGCTGGCAAAGGCGTAGTGGTGGCAATATCTTTAGAAGAAGCGCATACAGCAATAGACATGATGCTGGCAGATAATAAGCTCGGTAGCGCTGGCTCTAGAGTGGTAATTGAAGAATTTTTAACTGGTGAAGAAGCCAGCTTTATTGTGATGGTCGATGGCAAAAATATACTCGCGCTAGCGACCAGCCAAGATCACAAACGCTTATTAGATGGTGACCAAGGCCCGAATACGGGTGGCATGGGCGCATATTCGCCGGCCCCTTGCGTGACACCAGAAATTCACGCCCGCGCAATGCGTGAGGTGATTCGCCCTGCCGTGGAAGGCATGGCCAAAGATGGTATTCCTTACACTGGCTTTTTATATGCAGGCTTAATGATTTCGCTAGATGGCAGC
>JANMBK010000046.1:0-1781 GCA_031360365.1 Methylophilaceae bacterium | reverse complement strand
CAGCTTGTTAGTTACTTTTTCTGCCAGCCGTTGCGCGCTATTGGCGGTGGTGGCTTTTTCTAACCAAGAGCCTTCCATTTGCACATAGGCGGTAAAGGCTTTGCGTTTGGTTGCAATTTCCACCAGTAAAAGCCGTGGGTAAACAAATAGATAGGTGGGTTTCATGGCCACGCCAAGCAAAATATAGTCGGCGCCACTGTCTTTGGCTAGATTGGCTGCAATATCGGGGTGATCAAACAAATAAGTAGCAGATTGCGCCGCGGCTAACGCTTTAATGTTTTCCGTAACCACTACAAGTTCTACCCCATCATCGGCCAGACGCTGTTTGAAATATTGGTTAAAGTCAGCGGTGCGCGCTATTTCCTCAGGCGGATTGGGCAAGTCGGTTAAATCATTCAGTGGAAAATCCACTACCATGACTTTTGCAATCTCTGTGGCAATCACTTTAGCCTGCACAGCCTTATTTGGCGAGGCTGCTTGTGCGGTGTACGTTATAAAACTAACCAAACTCAGCATAAAAATAGCTTTTAGCATTAAAAGTCTCATTAAAAGCACCTTGTCGCTTAAATTATTATATGAATAGACGTCTAAATTCACACAATAGTTTAGATATTACTTTCGTTAAATGAGTTTTACAGCGAAAATAGCTTAAATTCATAAAATCATCATTAAAACCAATATAAAGTATAAAGATAATGCATAAGCAACCTAATATTATTAGACAACAAAGCTTTACCAAAGAGGAATTATTAAAGTGTGGACGCGGAGAAATGTTTGGTGCGGGTAATGCGCAACTGCCATTGCCGCCCATGTTAATGTTTGACCGCATTATAAAAATAACTGATGAAGGCGGCAAGTATGGCAATGGTCAGATTATTGCAGAGTTGGATATTACGCCAGATTTATGGTTTTTTGAGTGCCATTTTACGGGTGACCCAGTGATGCCAGGTTGTTTGGGCTTGGATGCGATGTGGCAATTGGTGGGCTTTTATTTAGGCTGGGCTGGCGGTTTAGGTCGCGGCCGTGCGTTGGGTGCGGGCGAGGTGAAATTTAGCGGACAAGTATTGCCAACGGCTAAAATGGCTACTTACACCATTGATTTAAAGCGCGTGATTATGCGAAAATTGGTAATGGGTGTGGCTGATGCCAGTATGAGTTTAGACGGCCGCGAAATATATGTAGCGAAAGATTTGCGCGTGGGTTTATTTACGCGCACCGATAATTTTTAATAAAAAAATAATGTTGGAGGAACACGCCATGAAACGGGTCGTGATTACAGGGCTAGGCATCGTATCTAGCCTTGGCAATAATAAAGATGAGGTTAAACAGAGCTTGCATGCAGGCCGCTCTGGTATTAGCTTTCAGCCCGAGTATGCAGAGCGCGGCATGCGCTCGCACGTGGCGGGCAGCATTAAAAATCTCAATTTAGAAGAGTTAATCGACCGTAAACTGATGCGTTTTATGGCCAAAGGGCATGCCTACGCTTGGATTGCACTGCAGGAGGCGATTGCAGACGCTAAACTTAGTGAAGATCTTGTTTCTAACGTACGTACAGGCATTATCGTTGGTGGCGGTGGCCCATCTACTGAAAGCATTGTAGAAAGTAACGCCGTGTTTGAGGAAAAAGGTATCCGTCGCGTTGGCCCTTACATGGTGACTAAGGCGATGTGTAGCGGTATTGTCGCGACTTTAGCCACAGGCGCTAAAATTAAGGGTGTTAACTACGGTATTAGTTCAGCCTGTTCTACCAGTGCGCACTGTATTGGCGCGGGTGTAGAGCA
>JANMBK010000253.1:0-2675 GCA_031360365.1 Methylophilaceae bacterium | reverse complement strand
TGGGGCCTTTGGTATGTGTCAACTCACCCGCTTGTGGAAAATAAAAATCATGTAAACGCGACAACCAAAAACGTAAAACCGCTAAGCGACATAAATCCACCCAGGCTGCAAATTCATTTTGCTCAAAGGGCCGAGTTTCTTGATAGGCAGTCAAAAAAGTGTTTATTTTTTCTTGGTCCAACTCACCGATATCCGCGCCATTGTGATGCACACACCATTCGTTCACCGCAATCGCTGCGTCATACGCCAGCACATCGTTGCAGGCATAATAAAAATCAATAAAGCCGCCCAACTGCTCACCATCAAACAAGACGTTATCGCGAAACAAATCGCCATGTACCACGCCGTGCGGCAACTGACTAAAATCTTTAGCATGCAAATAATCCAACTCGCGCTGTAATAAAATGGCATCCTCTTTGGCCAGTTTTGACAGTACCTTTTGCGCAGTGTTAATACGCCAAGTTTTATCGCGCTGATTAATGCCAGTTTGCGCAAAACCTATGCCTTTTTTGTGTAGTTGTGCCAGCGCGCGCGCCACTTGTTGTACTTGATGAATATTGGGTGCAAGAATATCCGTGCCATTTAAACAGCTCACCATCAGTGCTGGTTTACCTTTTAGCAAATGCAAACTAACACCCGCTTTATCCGCAATCGGCAATGGGCAAAGCACACCCTGTAATGATAAAAAACGCATTAAATCAACAAAGTAAGTCAATTCACTGGGCTGGTTTTTCTCAAAAATGGTCAGTACATATTTTGTGTGCTCTAAACGATTATTATGGGTGACTACAAAATAATTGGTGTTGGTAATGCCCGCCGCAATGCCACGTAGCTCAATAATTTCAGCCAAGTCAAAATTGCGCAACCAAGCACGCACTTCTTCTAAACTTATGGTGGTGAAAACAGACATTTAGTTATACAAATAATCAAGAGGGCCATGCCCTCTTGATTCTTAGAATCTAAAGAGTATCCACTTCGGAATACTCATCGGCGGATTCGGGCCAATATTCACCCATCCACCTTGCTGGTCTTCTTTATGCAAATAATAAGGTACGCCGTGCTCTGGCGTTACTTTCATCATGTACATTTCGCCATTTATGCGATATTCCTCAATGGTTTCAGCGCCTTTTTTGCGAATGGTCACTTGCGGCTCGCCTTCTAGCACTTCGCCATCAATCACTTTTGGCGGTGGCGGCACTTCATTTAGTGGTTCTAGATTATCAGGTGTTTTCTTCTCTGCGGCAAATGCCAGCAAAGGCAAAGTAAGCAAAGCTAGCCAAAGATAGCCTAAATAGTTCTTAGAATTTTTCATATGTCGCCTTTAATTGATGCATAAGATTATTTTAGCAAATTCAGCCCTAATAAAGCCATTCCAATGCAAATAAAGGCCAAATAAAACTACAAGAATAACTGTACCCTATATTAGGCTTCGCTATAAAAATAGCTGCGCTTTTTTCTCGGCTGGCGTTAGCTCAAAGCCCCTAGTTTCATAATAGCTAAAGATAGCTTCTACAATCGCCTCTGGCTCGTCTATCAACTGAATCAAATCCATATCTTTAGGCGCTGCCATGCCTTGCGCCACTAGTGTATTTTTAAGCCAATCCAGTAGACCACCCCAAAAGGCCTTACCCACCAGAATAATGGGGATTTTGCGTGATTTTCCAGTTTGAATCAGCGTAATGACCTCCATCAGTTCATCCAGCGTACCAAAGCCGCCCGGCAGCACTACATAGGCGCTGGCGTATTTTACAAACATCACCTTGCGCATGAAAAAATGCTGGAAATTGATGCTGATATCTTGGTAGCCGTTACCGCTTTGCTCATACGGCAGCTCAATATTCAGGCCCACGCTGGGCGATTTTCCTGCGTAAGCGCCTTTGTTGGCGGCCTCCATAATGCCTGGGCCTCCGCCAGAAATAACGCTAAAGCCAGCATCGCTGAGCAAACGTGCGATTTTTTCGGTAAGGCTATAATCGGAATGGCTGAGCGGAGTGCGGGCACTGCCGTAGATGGACACGGCGGGCGTAATTTCTTTCAACTTCTCGGTGGCGCTCACAAATTCTGCCATAATCTCAAATACGTGCCATGCCTCATGGCTTTCAGAGTTGTTAAGCAATTCTGGCTCGATTATTTTTGGTAATTTTTTTGTCATTTTTTAAAGCATCCTAAAACATGAAAACACTGTTACTTGTAGATGGCTCATCTTATTTATATCGCGCTTTTCACGCCATGCCCGATTTGCGCAATAGCAAAAATGAGCCCACTGGCGCGATTCAGGGCGTGTTAAATATGTTACGCCGTTTGCACAAAGATTACCCCAACGATTATAGCGCGTGCGTGTTCGATGCCAAAGGCAAAACCTTTCGCGACGATATTTACCCACAATATAAAGCCAATCGCGCAGCTATGCCCGATGATTTGCGCCCACAAATAGAGCCGCTACACGAGGCGATTAAAGCTTTGGGCTGGCCGTTGATTGTGATTGATGGTGTAGAGGCAGATGATGTGATTGGCGCGTTGGCCAAGCAAGCAGAGCGTGAGGGTATCCGCACCATTATTTCTACGGGCGATAAAGATATTACTCAGCTGGTAAATGACAAAATTACCGTGGTAAACACCATGCGCGACGCATTTCGCAAGGTAGATGATGTTCTGGATATTGCTGGCGTTGAAAA
>JANMBK010000222.1:0-3828 GCA_031360365.1 Methylophilaceae bacterium | reverse complement strand
TGGGTAGGCCGCTTTTATCGCACTTACAAATTAAATCCGCCAATTCCAGCGGGCCAAGATGATGCAACCGCCACTGGCTTTATCACTGGCGTTTACGATAGCGGCTTAGCCAACCTTAAAAAGGTGCTCGAAAACTCAAAGTAATAGGCCAGTCAACTGGCGCAGCAGAGACAGCAACCGCAAATAACAAAGCAATTGACGCGAGCACTGTGCCAGTAAAAAAACCTTGGTGGAAGTTTTGGTAAAATTTACTTGAATAACACCTAAACAAAAGGGATTGCCAATGTGCAATCCCTTTTTTATTTTAATCAGGCATCGCTCGCCACCGTCATTGCGAGGAATGCAATGACGAAGCAATCCATAATATATATTAAAAAAATACTGGATTGCCACGCCTAAATTAAAGCCTTAGGCTCGCAATGACGAGCAAACTGGCAATGACAAATAATAAGCACAGTGGCTGCAAGCTGGTGACATTGTTGGTAAGTTGTTAATAAACAGTGACACTTTTTGTCAGCCAAACAGTTAAAAAAGCGGGGGAAAGCACGGTTATTTAATGCTTAAAATTCATATTCTGCTATTAATTTCCAATTAAAAATATTTTTAATATATAAAACAATCAGTTAACGACAATATCGTAAAGTTGGCACAGCCGTTGCTAATATTCATTCAAGCACTGGTAACAATAACTACCGGTGTTAGTACTTAACGGTAGTTATACTAATTTATTTTTTAACAAAGGACATTAAAATGATGATGAAACAAATGAAATTATCTTCACAAAAAGGTTTTACCTTAATCGAGTTAATGATTGTGGTGGCCATTATTGGTATTTTGGCTGCAATTGCCATTCCATCATATCAAAACTACACAATCCGTTCTGCAAACCGTTCTTGTTTAATTCAAACAAAAGCGTTTACTAATGAGCTTATTGTGTTTCAAAATGAGGGTACTGGTACTGCCCCAACAGGTGCTGTTGGTGCATGTACGGCGTTGCCAACTGTTACTGCAACTACTGTTACTGCCACTGCAAAATTACCTGGTACTGCTACAGCAACTTGCACTATTGCAACGGGTGTATGTTTATAAGTTTAACTTAGACTAACCTCTTTTTAGTTGAACAGTTTACTGTGATATTAAATTGAGGTTGAATAAACAAAAAAGCTCTTTTGCGAAAGAGCTTTTTTATTAACCGCTACTAATTCGTAAATAAAATTAAAGACTACATCCAGCCAATTTAAAGGCTGTATTTTGGTAAAGGAATATGAAATGACCTCAGCGCAAAAAGGTTTTACTTTAATCGAGTTGATGATCGTAGTCGCGATTATTGGTATTTTGGCCGCTATTGCCATTCCGTCTTACCAAAATTACACCATAAGGTCTGCCAATCGCGCCTGTATGATAGAAACCAAAGCCTATACACACACCGTATTAACTGCTCTAAACGATACCTTATCAGCCCCCGCCCCAAGCTTTGGCGCCTGCGATAACACATCTACCGATGCCAGCACCATGACAATGGCAACTCTAGGCCCTATTACTGGTGTACCGCGCGCACCAGGTAACAAAGATACTACTTGCGATGCAGCGACTAGCTCTTCTTGCACTCTAGCGCCTTAACTTAAATTTTACTGATAAAAGCCCTTCGTTTGAAGGGCTTTTTTAATTGTGTTAATAATTAAACCACTAAAAACACCTGCCCTGCAAGCCAATATTCATAAGGCTTGCAGAGCAGGTGTTTTTTAAATAATCGGCTTTGTTTAATTTTCTTTAATGCAGGTTTACATTAAAAATATATCAACTTGACTTATATTTAAACTTACTATAATGTAAGATTTAACTGCTAATGAAAGGAAATTTATGTCAACCGCAACACTCACCACAAAAGGTCAGATAACTATTCCTGCTGTTGTAAGAGCGTCACTAGGCATAGAGACTGGTAGCAGAGTTGAGTTTGTAGAGACTGCGAATGGACAATATTTAATGGTGGCGGCTACCCAACCTGTACAAGCCCTAAAAGGCTTGCTGCGTAAACCGGATGCCGCCGTTGCTATTGCAGATATGAACCAAATGATTGCTAAAAGTGCGGCTGGCACGCAATGATTGGGTTAGATACTAATGTTGTTGTGCGCTATATTGCACAAGACGATGCAGCGCAATCTGCAAAGGCGACTAAACTCATTGAATCGCTATCTGCTGAAGCGCCTGGCTTTATCACATTGGTATCCATTGTGGAGCTAGTTTGGGTAATGCAGGGCTGTTATAAAGCAACTAAAGAAGAATGTATTGCTATTTTGCAAACACTTTTACGCACGCGAGAAATATTAATTGAAAATGCAGAAGTGATATTGATGTCACTCAATCAATATTCGACTTCAAACGCTGATTTTGCAGATTGCTTAATTGAACGCTCTGCACATTATGCAAAATGTACCTGCACCATGACTTTTGACAGTAACGCAGCTAAAACAGCTGCCATGCAATTGATTGAATAAGCGCTAACTAGTAGCGCCGCGCGTGCCACCTGCTAGCACCACTGCATTGAAGCCATGCTGAGCCAGTATAAATGCGGCAGCGCTGCTACGGCGACCTGTTTGACAATGCACGATGTATTCTTTGGTAGGTTCTAGCTGGCTAATAAAGCTGCGTAGCTCGTGCAGTGGCGCGTTGATGGCGCCTTCAATATGATGGTAGGCAAATTCAGATTCAAAGCGCACATCTAGCCACTCTGCAACCCCGCTAGCCACTTTGGCTTGCGCATCTTGCATATTAATGGCGTTGATAATCGGCGCTTTAAGCAGCTCGATAAAATCTTGTTTATTAAGCCGTAACAATTGCCCGCTGGTTTTCATGGTGACTGTGGCATTGCGTTTGTTGTCCGATGCCAACGCTTCTTCACCAAAGCCTGCGCCTTCATAAATCTCGGCCAACACAATAGCGCCTTTGCTGGGGTCTTTTATTCTGCTGACTACCGCGCTGCCTTGTTGAATCAGGTAATAATAATCACCCTCTTGCCCTTGGGTAATGATGGTTTGCCCCGCTTCAACCTCTAGCGGCTGCATGCGTGCAAACATAGCTTCAATGTTGGCGGCTGGCAACTTATTAAACACGCCATTTTGCAGTTTAAATGCATTAAAACTGGCTGGGTCTAATTTAAATTCTGTTTGCTCTAGTTTGGTTTGCGGCACTTGCGCTGGCGGGTAGCCAGAGAGCTGATCCCAAGTGAGCATAATATCTAGCAAATCTAGATCAATGCGCACAATATCCAACGGCGTTAGCGCTATGGTGTCTTTAATTTTTAAACGCCCAGCATCTACCGCGTGCTTGGCTGCATCGGTACCAGCACGCAAAATCACTTTGTTGCCGTTTTCATAACGAATGCCTAAATCGCCTGTCACCAAATACAGTGCTTGCATGCCGTTGTTCATCATGCGCGTGGGGTCTAAATTTTTACTGACTGGTTCTATGTAGCACACAGCCGCTAATTCTTCTAGGCGGTTTGGCGAAAGCCTTGCCACTGGCTCAAACCGCACCAGTGTAGATTTGCTAATTGAGATAGGATTGTTTTTTTCAGTCACTGATTTATAACTCCATCACGTATTGGTTAAGCAGCGCTTTACAATGCTGTGTTTTAGGATTTGCGGCAATTTCTTGCATAATTTTAGCATCCTCACCTGGCTTAAGGTGTGTAATAAATACTTGTGGGGCGCTTTGTAAATACGCCAATTGCTGCGCGAGTGTATTCGGGCATAAATGCTTAGAAAGTCTTGCTAATTCAGATTCTGCATTACTAAAAGCGGTTTCTATAATTAAGTATTTTAAATTATT
>JANMBK010000144.1:0-15687 GCA_031360365.1 Methylophilaceae bacterium | reverse complement strand
CAAATGAAACGCCGTCTGCGCGAAGGTGCAAAATTAATTATTGCCGATCCGCGTGCGATTGATTTGGTGGAAAATTCACCGCATGTACGCGCTGATTATCACTTGAATTTGCGCCCTGGTACTAATGTGGCCTTAATTTCTGCTTTGGCGCATGTTGTGGTGACAGAGGGTTTAGTGAAAGAAAATTTTGTACGTGAACGCTGCGAGTGGGATTCATACGAGGCATGGCGCGACTTTGTGGCAAAACCAGAAAATTCACCTGAAGCGTTAGAAGAAACACTCGGCGTAAAAGCACAGACCATGCGTGAAGCAGCACGCCTATTTGCTACTGGTGGCAATGGCGCCATTTATTATGGCTTGGGTGTGACTGAGCATAGTCAAGGCTCCACCATGGTAATGGGTATCGCCAACCTCGCGATGGCGACGGGCAACGTGGGCCGTGAAGGTGTGGGCATTAACCCATTGCGCGGCCAAAATAATGTGCAAGGTAGTTGTGATATGGGCAGCATGCCGCATGAATATCCAGGCTATAGACACGTTTCAGACCCTATGGCAAAAGCCTTATTTGAAGCCGCATGGGGTAGGCCTCTGAGTATAGAACCTGGCTTGCGCATCCCGAATATGCTAGATCTTGCAGGTGAAGGCCGCTTTAAGGCGCTGTATTGTGTGGGTGAAGATATTGCACAATCCGACCCAAATACCCAGCATGTGACGCACGCGCTGGAGAGCATGGAATGCGTGATTGTGCAGGATTTGTTTTTAAACGAAACTGCCATGTACGCGCATGTGTTCTTCCCTGGCGCTTCATTTCTAGAAAAAAGCGGAACGTTTACCAACGCCGAAAGAAGAATTTCACCTGTTCGCCGTGTGATGGCGCCTAAGAATGGCATGGAAGACTGGGAGGTGACTGCGAAACTGTCTGAGGCTCTTGGTTACCCCATGCACTACAACCACGCCAGTGAAATTATGGATGAAATCGCCGCGTTAACACCGACATTTAAAGGCGTCAGCTTTAAAAAACTGGATGAGCTGGGCAGCATTCAATGGCCATGCAACGACGAAGCGCCAACTGGTACGCCGACTATGCATATCGATGAATTTGTGCGCGGCAAAGGCAAGTTCTTCGTGACTCAATATGTGCCTACCACGGAAAAAGTCAACGCGAAATATCCGTTGATACTAACCACTGGCCGAATTTTGAGCCAATACAACGTGGGCGCGCAAACCCGCCGCACTAAAAATATGGAATTTCATCAAGAGGACGTGGTTGAAATTCATCCGCACGATGCTGAAGATCGCGGCATTAAGGAAGGCGATTGGATTGGTATTAGCAGCCGCGCCGGTGATACCGTGCTGCGCGCGACTTTAACCGAAAGAGTTCAGCCTGGCGTGGTTTACACCACATTCCATCACCCAGAATCGGGCGCTAACGTGATTACCACTGATAACAGCGACTGGGCGACCAATTGCCCAGAATTTAAGGTGACTGCAGTGCAAGTGACGCGCGTGCATCAGTTATCGGATTGGCAAAAACATTACAACACCTTTGCCGATGCGCAAATTGCATTTGCCAATAAAGACGCCAGTAAAAATTCTGGCAAAAAAGTGCGGCAGCCTGCCTAACGCACGTCTGAAACCATTGGAAAAACCGCCATATATCGTTGATAAGCCTTTGAGTGAAGTGCAAGTAACGCGTTGGCGCGCTGGAGCCAGCACTAAGGCAACTGACAAAGTGGCAGAAGAAGTACCAATCGCCTTGATTTACAACGGCGTTTCGCACGCAGTGATGCTGGCCACGCCGCAAGATTTAGAAGATTTTGCGCTAGGTTTTTCCTTAAGTGAAGGCATTTTACAAAGCAAAAGTGAGCTGTACGATGTTGAAATAGTCACGCAGACGCAAGGCATTGAACTGCATTTAGAAGTGGCCAGTGAAGCATTTTCGATGCTAAAACAGCGGCGACGTAATTTAACTGGTCGCACCGGCTGCGGCCTGTGTGGAGCGGAAAGCTTAGAACAAGCACTGCGCTTACCTGTAAGTGAAAAAGATAGTATAAAAAAAACTACACGAGAAAAAAACGATGCCCTGCAGACCAGTATCCATAAGCCTTCTGGAGCATCATTGGAAAAGATATCCGCTGCAAGCATTCTGACAGCATTTAAAGCCATTCAAACCAAGCAAGTGTTGCAGCAAGCGACTGGCGCCACGCATGCTTGCGCTTGGGTAAATGCCGATGGTGAGATTGAATTGTTGCGCGAAGATGTGGGCCGTCATAATGCCATGGATAAACTGATTGGTGCTTTAGCTAAATTGCCAGCAAAAAATAATGGTTTTGTGCTCACATCTAGCCGTGCTAGTGTAGAGATGGTGCAGAAAGTGGCGCTGGCGGGCTATAGCTTGCTCGCAGCCATCTCGGCGCCAACGGGTTTGGCAATACGCATTGCCGAAGCTTATGGCGTGACATTGGTAGGCTTTTTACGAGAGCAACAATTTGTGATCTATGCACATCCACAGCGCATTAAAATTAATTAAAACCTGTAGTATTCAAATTATGCAAAACGAAACATTGATTAAAATGGCAAACCAAGTGGGCGATTTTTTTGGCGCCGACCCTGACAAAACGCAAGCCAATATAGAAATTGCCAATCATCTTAACCGATTTTGGACGCTAGATATGCGCCAACAAATTGCCAAATATGTGACCGAAAAAAGTGGCGCTGGCTTGCAAGCCATCGTGGTAAGCGCTATAAAGCAGCACCTCAATACATAAACTTTAAACTTGGAGGACCAAACATTTTGTCTGAAGCACTCATTCTAACGCCGCTGATTTTTTTAGCGGCTTTACTTTTTTCTAGTGTCGGCCATGGCGGTGCATCAGCTTACCTGGCTACGTTTGCGTTGGTTAGCATGGCGCCTGCGGAAATGCGGCCTGCAGCTTTATGTTTAAATGTGCTGGTTGCCTCTATTGGCTTATATAAGTTCTACCGAGTGCGTGCATTTAATTGGCCATTATTTTGGCCAATTGCGTTAACCTCAGTACCTGCCGCGTTTATTGGTGGTCAAATAACATTACCTAATCAAACGTACAAAATTGTGGTTGGCTTATGCTTAATTTATGCTGCTTTTAGTATTTTTATGCATGCAAATAAGCAAGATGAGATAGTAGTAAAACCTGTGGCAAAGCCAGTTTTATTGGGGTTGGGTGCAGGCTTAGGTTTTTTAGCTGGCTTAACAGGCGTTGGTGGCGGAATATTTTTAAGTCCGATACTGCTGTTTTTTGGATGGGCAAAAACCAAGGTTATTTCTGGGGTAGCGGCTGCGTTTATTTTGGTCAATTCAGCTTCTGGCTTGCTAGGGATTTTAAGCAAATCAGCTACTTTGCCAGTGGGCCTGATTTATTGGGCGTTTGCGGCTATTCTTGGCGGCTGGTTAGGTGCAGAATATGGAAGTAAGTGCTTGGCAAACCCAACGATAAGAAAGCTATTATCGCTGGTGCTGGTGTTTGCGGGCAGTAAAATGTTGCTAGCTTAGTTTTCAGCTCAACTAATTATGTTTAAATAACCTAAAGCTTTCACGGCGATCACTTACGCGCTTGCCGCTCCAAATTAGTTTCCACTCTGTATTAGGTTCGGTTTTAACGCGACCTTTTTCATCTTGCACTAAGTATAAATCGCAGCTGAGCGCCTGTTCAGATTCAGCACTCAAGGTTTTAATATTTGCATAATAATGCAGTAAATCGCGCTGTGCACCGTCTAAATTTTGGCTTTTTACGCAAGCATATTTTGCTGGTAAGGATTTGCTAAGGCCAGAAAACACTGCGCGGTAGCTGCGTGCAGAATCAATTAATGGTAACCACAAGGTCATCAGCAGCGTCCAGACGCAAGTCATACCAATGGCCCAATTGGTGGCGCTTGAGCGATTGGAAAATTGGGAGCGAAAAATAGCAAACAGCCAAATTAGCGTAAGCGCTGCCGCAATTGAAAAGGCGATGATGTTGAAATTGAGCTGCTGCATGCCAGATAAAAATACTAAACGTTCTTTTATTTTAGCGGGGCTTCCACTTAACATGGCCAACCAGCCTAGCCATATTAAAAAACTCATCAGACCAAATAAAATAAGGCCAAACCAGCTTAACGCGCCAGCTGTGCCTCGCTTCAAGGTTTCAATACTGCCGCCTGCCATGGCAGTTAGCGGTACCAAAAAAGGCAAAGCAAATACTTCGTTATCATATCCTAGGCCGATAAACAGCCATTCAGCCACAAAAAAAGTGATGATGAGTTGGAATCTTGGTTTGTGTATTAATTGGCTACGGTAACGCCATAACCCCCAAGCAGCTAGTGGCAATGCAGGCCATGCATACCATAATAAAATCTTTAAAAAATATAAGTGGTTGAGATGATTAAACTGCAGTAACGACAGCGTCCACCAATGTTGAAATATGTCTGGATAATATGTTTGACACAAGGCTGCCCAGCCTACTATAAACGGGCTTGCAGCCAGCATTGCTAGCAACAAAGTCTTGAAGTAACTTATATTGCGCCAAAGACTAAATAAGCAGGGCAAGGCAAAACAAGTGGCTAAAACAATTGCAAGTGGCTGCAAGCCAGTGGATAAAAAGCTCACCACCATGCTGGCAGCCAATAAGATACTGGCGCGATATGGACGCCTTTTAGCTAACGCCAACGCATAAAAGCTGGTGGCGATTCCAGTCAGCGCAGATACGGCAGGCATGAGGGTATGCGCGCTAAGCACTAAACCAAGCGCACCAATAAATACAAAGGTGGTTTGCCGGCCAAAACCTTTTCCCCATAGCTCGCGGCCTGTCATGCCTATCATCAACAAAGTAACCAGCATCCACAAACCTGTTGCAATACGTGCCGCGTCATGCATGGGTAAAATTGGGTTTAATAATATGGCGGTGGCTGCAGCGCTTAAGTAGTACAGCGGTGGGTTGGCAATATGCGCATTACTGGCAGCATTTGGCGCAAGTACATTGCCTGTATCGATAATGGTTTTAATGGTGCTAATGCTGTGCGATTCAAATGGTTTCCAGGGCGCATGGCCTAGCAAGCCCATAAATAGCCATACTGCACATAGCACAAGCAGCAAATGTGTTTTAGCGCGCTCGCCCACTTTAGCGCGGGGAGTTGACATATTGCCTTGCCAGTCGTGATCTAAATCAAATCGCATATTTTTGCTGAGTTATTTGTTTATAGGAGTTTAACATTGCGTGAACTTAAGAAATAAAATTGGAAAATAAAAAAAGGCAGCTAAGCTGCCTTTTTTTGTCAAAAATATAGCGTAAAGTGAATTACATGCCGTATTTTTGTTTAAATTTCTCAACACGGCCAGCCGTGTCTAATATTTTTTGTTTGCCAGTATAAAATGGGTGGCATTGAGAACACACCTCAATACTCATATCACGGCCATGTGTAGAGCGCGTTTTGAATTTATTACCACAGCTACAGGTAACGTTGATTTCTGGGTAATTTGGATGGGTTTCAGCTTTCATGCTTTTCTCTCTAATATTAAGCAGTTGCAGTAAGGCGCGCATTATGAATGATTAATGCACAAATTGCAAGATTAACCTCGGCGCATGCTATCAAAAAAGTCAGCATTGTTTTTGGTTTGCTTGATTTTATCTAACAAGAATTCCATCGCTTCCAAGTCATCCATAGGGTAAAGCAGCTTGCGTAGCACCCAAATTTTCTGCAATACATCTTTTTCGATAAGTAATTCTTCTTTACGCGTACCCGACTTATTCACGTTAATTGCTGGGTACAGGCGTTTTTCAGCCATACGACGATCTAAATGAATCTCCATATTGCCAGTACCTTTGAATTCCTCGTAAATCACATCATCCATGCGCGAGCCAGTATCTACTAGTGCGGTAGCGATGATGGTGAGCGAACCGCCTTCTTCAATATTACGTGCTGCGCCAAAGAATCTTTTGGGTTTTTGCAGTGCGTTAGCATCTACGCCGCCTGTCAAAACTTTGCCTGATGATGGAATCACCGTGTTGTAAGCCCGCGCTAAACGCGTAATGGAATCCAACAAAATCACCACGTCTTTTTTATGTTCCACTAAGCGTTTGGCTTTTTCTAGCACCATTTCGGCAACTTGCACGTGACGTGTGGCGGGCTCATCAAACGTAGAAGCCACTACTTCGCCTTTAACGGAGCGCGTCATTTCGGTTACTTCTTCTGGCCGTTCGTCAATTAGAAGAACAATTAAGATACAGTCTGGATGATTGGCAGTAATGGCATGTGCAATGTTTTGCATCATTACCGTTTTACCACTTTTAGGGCTGGCCACTAACAGACCACGCTGGCCTTTACCAATAGGCGCAATCATATCAATGACTCGGCTGGTAATGTTTTCTTCGCCACGAATATCACGCTCTAAAGTCAACGGAATAGTCGGGAAAAGCGGCGTTAAATTCTCGAATAAAATTTTATGCTTAGCGTTTTCTGGTGCTTCATCGTTCACCATATCCACTTTTACCAGCGCAAAGTAGCGCTCGCCATCTTTTGGGGTACGAATTTCACCTTGAATGCTATCGCCTGTATGCAAGTTAAAACGACGAATTTGCGATGGCGACACATAAATATCATCAGTGCCAGCCAAGTACGAAGTATCGGGTGAGCGTAAAAAGCCAAAGCCATCTTGCAACACTTCTAACGTACCATCACCAAAAATACTATCGCCTTTTTTTGCCTTGTGCTTAAGAATAGCAAAAACCAAATCTTGCTTGCGCATGCGGCTGGCATTTTCAATTTCATCGGCAATAGCCATGTCTACCAATTCGGTGACGGGAAGATGTTTTAAATCGGATAGACGCATGTGAGAACTCGCTAGAAGGGAAGGTGATTTAGGAAGATTAAATAAGAACTACAAGAAAATTAAAAAAAGTCAGCTTCTTATGAGGCTGACCTGAAAATTAAATATTGCTATCTATAAACGCTGTGAGTTGAGATTTTGATAGAGCGCCAACTTTTGTCGCTTCTACATTACCGTTTTTAAACAGCATTAAAGTAGGAATGCCTCGAATGCCATATTTCGGTGGCGTTTGTTGATTATCATCAATATTAAGCTTCGCTACTTTTAAGCGGCCAGCATATTCTTTAGAAATGTCGTCTAAAATTGGCGCAATCATTTTGCATGGTCCGCACCACTCTGCCCAATAGTCTACTAATACTGGCAACTGCGATTGCAATACTTCTTGCTCAAAAGCGGCATCGCTTAAATGTGTGATATGTTCGTTCATAGTGACCTCAATTTTTTGAATTTAGTGTAACAGATTGCAGGCAAGGCCTAGCTAATAATGAAAAGTTTGGTTTAAGCTTATGTTAGTTAAAAACAGATTTATCATAGCCAAATATTATTGTTATTTTTATAATTGGGCTGGCGAGAAAAAAAACAAGTTAAAATTTATTAATATAGTATAGCAATATCAATTACTTTATATCAAGCGGTATTGAAAGCGCTCAAATCTTGTAGTGCGTTCTACTAACTTATCAATCTGTACTTTGGTAATAATATTCGCTTGTTCAAGTTTTAGCGTGTCGCCCAGTTTAATAAAACCTCGCGCGGCAATTATGCTAGCAGCTTGCTTCAAGCCAGCAATTTCAGGTAATAACAAAGCCTCACCTTCAATATTGCTGGTCATAAGATTTGCGGTAATTGCGGTGACGCTGGGTGAAATTAGCTCTATGCCAACATCCAGCTGATTCAAATCATTCATGTTAGCCCAACGTAATATTGCCAGCTCCCACCGTTTATTCTTACTATTTTTCATGGCAACTACATCACCCACATACACTGCAGCTTGCGAGGTGCTAAATTTACGCATAGCATAGCCACCAGCACTTACATTAATCACTTGCCAGCGTGACGGCTTAATAGTGAGCGCAGTATTGGCGGCGCTGGCAAAGTGCTCATTGTTATCTTTAATTAAATGATGCGCCACCACCAGCCCAATACCCAGCTCTATACCATCACTTTTTTTGGTTCTAGAAAATGTGCGGTGTTGCACTTTACCAAAATTTTTCATTAGTCTTGCTAATAAATCTTCGTAGTGGCCTTCAAGCGCATAGCTAGGTAAATAGCCATCACTGGGCACAATGCCTTCTTGTAACAAGGTTAAGTGCTGGTGAATCTGTCGCGCCAAGTTAACTGTTAATAAAAGCACATCAGTTTCATTATTAGGAACTTCTTTGTTTTTAGCAAAAGGAATAGGTGGTTTGTTGCTATCTAGTCTCACTAAAAACACGCCTACAGGATTTTCAATTAAACCCAGCGGTCGAATTTCTGCATGCTCAGCCATGTTAGACAGATAACTATCTGTTTTTAAAATGTCTGAATTAGTCAGATGTTGCGGATCCGCCAGCGCCATCAATAGCATTTGCGTGTACACCAAATTTACCGAGCTGACGTTATTAAGCGCTAACTGATCGGTGACTGATAACTTTTCTGCACTTTGCTGTATGGCGCAAAAGTAAAGCTGGTGCAGCTCGGCCCACAGGCTTGAAGGCGGTACACGATAAGTAAGATGATGCACTAAGGCAATTTCTTTAAAGGCATGAATGGCGCGATGCACCACTTGTGCCGTCGTTTTGCTATTGTTGATGTTTAAAATTTTATTTTGTAAATCAACTAATGCGAATTTATAGCCGTAAGCAAACTCCTGCCAAAGCTGCATAGTCACATCGGCGAAAGATTGCTCATTTTTGGTGAGTGGTAGGCTGGCATTATTAAAATGTGGTAGTAGCTCTTGGTATATTTGAATGGTAGCCTGACGATACTGCTCTAACGCATTGTAACGATTGGCATATGCAACTTTTTGGCTATTGAGAATTTGCAACTCATCAATCAAATCGGTGGCGGCAGTAATTGGGTCGCCAAAAGGCAGTTTTTGAATAAATTCAGAGATTTTGTGCGCACGCGTCTCTGCTAACAAAATTGGGTTATTATCCAAACTTGGCAGTTTTAGGCTGATCGGCAAGGCAAACTCCGCTTTTTAAATTGTTACATATTCGAATGTTTTATATTAGTGGGTAATTATATTTTTGTCACTTTTTTGCACCTCTTTAATAGGTAAAAAGCGTTATGTTGCTTAATAAATCACTATTTTTTGTATTTTTGATACTACTCGGCCTCTGTGGCAATAGCATGGCAGCCAGCAATGTGGCTAAAAATATGGAATCTAAAAATTTTGTACTAAAAGATACTGCTGGCAAAGTACATACGCTGTCGCAATATAAAGGTAAATGGGTCATTGTTAACTACTGGGCGACTTGGTGTCCACCCTGTTTAGAGGAAGTACCGGATTTAGTCGCGTTATACGATAGCCGTAAAAATAAAGATGTGATGATGTTGGGTGTAGCGTTCGATTTTGAGAGTGCCGCTGAAGTGGCTGAATACGTGGATGACATGCTGATGTCATATCCAATTGTGTTGGGCGATGATGACACTGTTAAGCAAATTGGCAGCGCAGAGGTGCTACCAACAACTTATATTTATAATCCACTAGGTAAGTTGGTTAAAACCAAGCGCGGCAAAGTGAGTAAACAGTATCTTGAAAACTTAATGAAGACGGATAAATAGTACGTTTAAAATGCTAAAAATCAGTTTAATGCGTAATAAAATGATGCCCTACGAGCCAATATCCATGCGGCCTACATGGCATATTAATTCGGGTATGTTAAATTATGTTGTGATTGTAATATTAGCGCCTGATTCGTCAATAATATTTAGCTGATTTTCATCCGCAAACTGAATCACGTGCTCAAAGCCTTCTGGATTGATGTCTTTTAGCTGCATATCCACCGCCAAGCAACGCACTCCATTTAACACTTCTGGCCGCAGGTAAGGCGAATAGCGTAATTTGCGATTTTCACCAAAAGTGGCAAAGCTGCTACACATGCGATCTACCCAATCACTGGGGCGAAACTGTTTGCCATCTTTGGTGAGGCCTTGCACAAATATTTCTACTGTTTTAACTGGCTGTTTTTTTGGCTTCATTTTTTAATTTTCTATTCAATTACCCTGTTCAATCATGCAATTACTTTAGTTCATATATTCAAATACTTTAACTACTTTGCTTACACCATCGGTATTGCTGGCAATCGCAGCGGCAGCATCAGCTTCAGTTTTAGTCACAATGCCAAGCAAATATACTGCGCTGTTTTCTGTCACTATTTTTACATAATTAGCTGGAAACTGGTTTTCGGTGACAAATTTCGTTTTAATTTTAGAGGTAATGTAAGTATCGTTGCTGCGTGAGCTAATATCGGTTTTAGGGCCAACCGTAATCTCGTTAGTAATGTTGCGTACGTTCTCAATGCTTTTTACAAACGCCTCTGTATTGGCCTTGGTTGCTTCGTCAGGTGCTTCACCAGTTAGCAGCACATTACGGTTATAGCTAGTCACGTTAATATGTGTATTGTCGCCAAGTGTGGTTTCTACATGCTTAACTGCTTTTAGCTCAATATTTTCATCTTCAAGATAAATACCACTGGTACGTCTATCTGCCGCAACTGCACCGCCAGCCGCTGCACCGCCTACTACAACAGGCACGCAAGCAATTAATTGGGAAGATAAAATAGTTGCTAAAATTAGTTTGTACACTACATGCATTAAAAGCTCCTTTATTGTGAGTTAAAGCAAAAACTTAAATTTTGCTTAAATTTTGCTTAAATTTTATAAGACACATGAATTTTGAAAAATGATACGCCAATTATGTTTCGAAAGCATTACGAATCCATTCAATTTGTTGCATATCCGTATTTTTCAAAATTTTGCTGTGCATTAAAACAGCGTCAAAACGGCAAGGCAAGTCAGCTATTTTTTGTGTTTGTAGATAATATTGTGCAGTCAAGATTAGTTTTTGCTGTTTTTGCGGCGTAATGCTGGCTGCAGCCCCGCCAAATTGGCTGCCACTTCTTAGTTTAACCTCAACAAATACAAGGGTTTTGGCATCTTGCATAATTAAATCAATCTCGCCAAAGCGGCAATGGTAATTTTGCATTACCAATTTAAGGCCTTGGGCTGTCAAAAAAGTTGCCGCTAATTTTTCAGCTTCCAGCCCAGCATTGTTTTGATTCATTTTCATAGGAGATAGCGAGGCTTTGGCTTAAAATCGTAAATCATGCATGATTTAAAAATAAATAGTCTATGAAGCAAGTCGGTACATTATATGTGGTGGCCACGCCAATTGGTAATTTGGGTGATATTACGCTGCGCGCATTGGAAACTTTAAAAAGCGTAGATGCCATTGCGGCCGAGGATACACGCCATACTTCAGGCTTATTATCGCATTTTGGCATCAGTAAAAAACTCATCGCGGTGCACGAGCATAACGAGCAGCAATCGGCCGAAAAATTGCTGGCGCAGCTTAAAAATGGTGAAAATATTGCGCTGGTGACAGATGCCGGTACGCCTGCCGTGAGCGACCCAGGTGCGATAGTGGTAAAAATTGTACGCAATGCAGGAGTTAAAGTCGTGCCAATTCCAGGTGTGAGTGCGGTGATTGCGGCTTTGTCGGCCAGTGGCATTACGCAGAGCGGTTTTCAATTTGTTGGTTTTTTGCCAGCCAGCGGCGCAGCCCGGCGTAAAACTTTAGAGCAATTAAAAGCGCAGACGGTAACTTTGGTTTTTTACGAAGCGCCGCATAGAATTATTGAAAGTATTGTAGACATCGCAAAAGTGCTAGGTGAAGATAGACAAGTTACTTTTGCGCGTGAGCTCACCAAGACATTTGAGACGATTTATACCAGCTCTGCTGACCGCGCCAGTGCTTGGTTGCAGGCGGATGCTAATCAGCAACGTGGCGAGTTTGTGTTGCTGGTAGAAGCCGCGCCAGTAGTTGAAGTGCAAGAAATATGCGAGGAAGCGCAACGTGTATTAAAATGTTTATTGGCAGAGCTGCCATTAAAACAAGCAGTGGCTTTGGCGACCGAAATTACTAACTTAAAGAAAAATGATTTGTACGAATTTGCTTTAAAGTTAAAAAAAGATAATTAAGCATGACAAATAAAATAACATTCACCCGCCCAGACGATTGGCACTTGCATTTGCGCGATGGCGCTGCTTTGCAGGCGGTATTACCCGATACTGCGCGGCAGTTTTATAGAGCAATCGTGATGCCGAATCTGCGCCCGCCAGTCACAACAACTGCATTGGCCGTTGCTTATCGTGCACGTATTTTGGCTGCATTACCAAATGGCGCGAGTTTTGTACCGCTGATGACGCTGTATTTGACCGATAACACCACCGCCGATGAAATAAAGCGTTCCAAAGCCAGCGGCATTGTGCATGGCGTAAAATTGTACCCTGCTGGTGCGACGACTAATTCTGACAGCGGCGTGAGTGATTTGGCCAAATGCACAAAAGCACTAGAAGCTATGCAGGACGTGGGCTTGCCATTGCTTGCACATGGCGAAGTGACTGATAGCGATGTAGATGTGTTCGATCGCGAGCGCGTTTTTATCGACCGACATATGACGCCTTTGTTGAAGCGCTTCCCAAACCTAAAAGTGATATTCGAGCATATCACCACCAAAGACGCGGCTGATTTTGTGATGAGCGCGCCCAGCAACGTAGCTGCTACCATTACCGCACACCATTTATTGATGAATAGAAATGACATGTTCAAAGGCGGCATGCAGCCGCACCATTATTGCCTGCCAATTTTAAAGCGCGAGACGCATCGCTTGGCTTTGGTTAAAGCGGCAACTAGCGGCAATGCGAAATTTTTCCTCGGCACTGATAGTGCGCCACACGCCAAACATACTAAAGAAGCAGCTTGTGGCTGTGCTGGCATGTACACTGCTCATGCAGCAATAGAGCTATATGCAGAGGCGTTCGAAGCTGCCAATGCTTTGGATAAACTAGAGGCTTTTGCCAGTTTTTACGGGGCCGATTTTTATGGCTTGCCACGCAACACAGATAAAATTACCCTAGAAAAAACCAGTTGGCTGGTGCCAAATACGCTTCCACTGGGCGATGATAGTTTAGTGCCGTTAAGGGCGGGTCAGCACATACACTGGAAACTGACCTAACTTTTTATAAAGGAGAATGTGTAATGCAAACTTTAAAAAATGTAACAATTAGTTTGGTATTAGGCTTAGCAAGCTCGCCAGCATTGGCGATTACGTCAGATATGCCAGATCAAAATATCTATGCCAAAGAGTTTAAGTTGTTAGATACGAATAGCAACGGCAAGCTAAGCGCCGCCGAAATTAAAAAAGATGAGTTATTTAACGGCGGCGGTTTTGCCAAGGCAGATAAAAACCGCAATGGCAATTTAAATGAGGACGAATATGCAACATACAAATCTAAGGTTCAACAAAAAGAAACCAAGCAAGCCGCCAGCGATGGCGCGATAACATCAAAAATTAAAAGTAAATATTTAGTCGAAAAAAACTTTAAAAGCTTTAAGGTAAGCGTAGAAACCAAAGATGGCATTGTGGTGCTAAGCGGTTTTGTTGATAACCTGGCTACTAAAACGCGCGCAGGACAAATCGCTACGGGTGTGAAAGGCGTTAAATCAGTCAGAAATGGTTTAGTGGTTAAGCCTTAACGAGATGACCATAAAGTCTTTCAATTGCAAATTTTAAGTTTGGATAGGTTTTTGTTTAACATGGTTTGCTTAATATCGGTTTTTATTTTGCAGGTTAATCTTAAGTTTGAGTGTAATATATTTTTCTGATACTAGCATTGACATCAATGGCATATATTAAGTAGGCCAGAGCGATTAAAAACTCTTTATATTCAGAAACTTCCCATAATCGTGCAAATCTTTCGCCATTCGTTAGAAAGATTATTTGAGTTGCTATAATGATACAAATAGTGAATACAATGGTGTATTTTTCGAATTTATGAGTGCTAAATTTTAAAAATGTTAATAATATAAGCAGGCTGCTAATAAAAGCGATCTGCGTAAAAATTATATCCCACATGTCAAAATTGTAGGCGCAAGCAATGCTGCCCACAATTGCAATAAATGGCCGTGCGATGAAAAACTTGAGGTAATTATTGTTAGATATGAATGGATACAGAAAGCGTATAAATGGCAATGCAACTAAGAGTAAAAATGAGCCAAAATAGTATAGATTTTCAACAATATCAGTAGAAAAATTATGCGTATTCATTTCATGTTGAATGTTAGCCTCAAACATTACGGGTGTTTTAAAGTCAATAATGCGTTGAAACCATGAGATCTCTTCCATTGATATATAGAAAAATCCTAATGCTAAAATCAGTACAGATAACTTAGTGAATTTTGGTATGATTATTAAATATTGGTTTTTTAAGAAAGTCGAAGCAAAAATAATAGCGCAGATAAAAAGGGACAAAAAAGAAGCCCACTCTATTGGGTTATCTTCTAGTGATAAACTGTTAAAGCTTGGACTGTCAACAATAAACAGTGCTATAAAAAACAATGAAATTATGAGCGTGGCAAATATACTTATGCGTTCTAACGGTAGCCCATAGATAACATCTAACTCAAAGTTGGACTTTGTATTTTTAACAATATTCTTTCCAAATAAGCATAAAAATAAGCAAAGTGTCGAGATCGAAATGACGCTACTGCGTATTAAATAACCTGTAGAAAAATGCGGTAAACCCTCACTGAGTATGCTTCTTCCCCAATGCGCTCTATCCATGATGCTAATCAATATGAATCCTGAGCAAGCGATTAAAAATAGTATGATTTCAATGATATTTTTTTTTTCAAAATCGTTAGTGTTCAATCGGCTTACCCCATCTCATTGTTAAAGCTATGTGTTAAAAGATTCTTTATCATTATCTTACCAGCCATAATCATGTATGTAAAAGCGGCTTTTATATATGTTAGTATATATCGCGAAGCTAGCTAAACAGTCGCCGTCACACTTGTGTGAGGGAGGAAAGTCCGGGCTGCACAGAGCAAGATGACGGCTAACGGCCGTACGCAGCAACTTTTAGTTGCAAAACTAAAGGCCAAGGCGAGGAATAGGGCCACAGAGACGAGCGTATTTAGTTACGGTGAAACGCGGTAACCTCCATCTGCAGCAAGACCAAATAGGCCAGTAGGCTATGAAAATAGCTAGGCGTGGCTCGCGTCACTGGCGGGTAGGTTGCTTGAGCGCATGAGTAATTGTGCGCCTAGATGAATGACTGTTACGCGCTGCAAGGCACGACAGAACCCGGCTTATGGCTAGCTTCACTTTCACTCTTTGGCGTGTGAATAATGCGACTCGTAGCATATATTCCACGGACAAGCTATTAGAAGGCTTACTTGCCACTTCAGTGACTTAGTAAATAGGGGAAGCCCCCTACGGGCTTTGTATCAAGTTAGACTTTTTATGTTTGTTTCCACACCAACCTTGCAATTCAATCACCTAATCAATAATACTAATAATCTACATTCACTTAATTTAATAAGTAATTGATTTTTATGGGTATTGTTTTTATTGCAAAAATACGCTAAGTCTTTGCTTTTAAAAGAAAAAATCTTAAAAAGTGCTTGCAAAGCACTTTTTTTTTAAATATTGTTAAATTTGTGGGGAAAAGTGGGATTTTGTGGGAATTTTTCATCTTTACTAGAAAACGTTAGTAATTCCTCACTTTTTGAATAAATAAATTTAAAAAAACAATATAAAAATTATAAGGCTTTAAATCAAACATGTTTCGCGGCGCTACAA
>JANMBK010000141.1:0-25828 GCA_031360365.1 Methylophilaceae bacterium | reverse complement strand
AACAGGCTTTTATATTGATGTGTCAGACACTGGTAAAGCGATGAGCGCACAAATTGCCAACGATTTATTTAAGAAGCACATTGCGTCAGCCAATGGTTTGGGCGTTGGCTTGTATCATGCCGCGCAAGATAGCAAACAAGCTGGGTACGATTTAAGCTTGAAGAGCAATCTAAATGGCGCTGTTTGTTTTAGAGTAGTGCTCACTGATTCTGAGTAATTATCTTGATGCCACTAAACCAGAACATTCCACATTACAGTGCGAGCCTGCAAGGCGCATAGATATTGGCTCGCAGGGCAGTATTTTTAGCTCGTGTAAAAGACCAATGCAATAATTTTAGTAAAATACCTAGCGTAAGCCTTGCATATAATCCGCCACCGCCTGCATCTCTGCATCGGTCATTTTAGCCGCAATCGTCATCATCATTGGCGCATTAGCGCGCTCTGCAGTGCGCAAAGTTCTCAGTTGTTGCAGCGCGTAATCGGCATGCTGGCCAGCTACACGCGGATATTGTTTTGGAATTCCCGCACCTTTGGCACCGTGGCAAGCTGCACAGGCGGGCACACCAGTAGCGGCAATACCGCCGCGATAAATTTTTTCACCTAACGAGCCCGCGCCATTACTTTTGGCTTTGCCCAAAGTTTGTTTTTGTCCAGCATAATGTTTGGCTAAAGCTTGCATGTCTTCTTTAGTTAAATTGGCCACCATGCCCGCCATCACAGTGTTAGCGCGGCTGCCTTCTTTAAAATTAGACAGCTGTTTAAGCAAATATTCTGGATGTTGGCCAGCTAATTTTGGGTTGAGCGTAATGGCACTATTGCCATCTGCACCGTGGCAAGCAGCACATACATTTTGTGCAACTTGCTGCCTATCTTCAGGTGCAGCAACTGGTTTTGCTAGTTTATCAGCCGCAAATGTAGGTAAAGTAACAAAGTTTAACGATATTAATAAGGCCAACACTAAACGCATCACAACTCCAAAAAATATAAAGTGTTCAATTAATTAAGCGCGCATTTTATCAAAATTAGCTACTTCGTGATAGCATTCTCGCTTGTGCACGCCTTGAATTCTTTTTAAATCAAGCTAGAGCAAGGCGGCAAACATTGAAACAGCGAAGACTAGTACAGTTGAGTACAGCAAGCTGTTGAAATGCGAAGCCAACACAGCTATCGCTTGATTTTGAAAGAATTCTAATGCCACTATTCCAAAACGCTACCTTCTTCATCTCAGCGCATCATTTGCGCGATTTGCCACCCGCTTCGGGCATTGAGGTCGCGTTTGCTGGCCGCTCTAATGCAGGTAAATCTAGCGCACTGAACACGCTAGCCAATCACAATCGGCTTGCTTATGTCTCTAAACAACCAGGCCGCACGCAACTGATTAACTTTTTCACACTGGGCGATGACAAACACTTAGTCGATTTACCCGGCTACGGTTACGCTAAAGTGCCAGAGGCTATGCGTGCGCATTGGCAAACTGTGCTGGCCAGATACTTAAGCGAACGCACCAGTTTGGGCGGTTTGGTGCTGGTGATGGATAGCCGCCACCCCCTACAACCGCTAGACCGCCAAATGTTGGATTGGTTTTGCCCCAGCGGCAAACCTGTGCATGTTTTACTCACAAAATCTGACAAATTATCACGCGGCGAAGCAGGATTAACGTTGGCCAAAACGCGCAAAGATCTGCTCGCCACTTGGGGCGAAAGCTGTACCGTGCAACTATTTTCTAGCTCTAAAAAGCTAGGGGTGGAAGAAGCAGAAAAAGTGATTGGTAAATGGTTGTTTGCTGATCAGGATGAGGCTTAAAAAACCTTAAAATAAATCAAGCGGAGCGCACTAAGCTACGTTTTTTATGTCGAACATAGACTTCACTCACTTAATAGGAGAGTCGAAAATGCCAATCAAATATACAATTGTTTCAGGCGTTGTCTTTGGGGTAATTGCGTTGGTTCAACTTGTGCGGGCAGTGAATCAATGGTCTGTGCAAATCGGAAGTTTCAACGTCCCAGTGTGGGCTTCTTGGATTGCCGTGGTGGTTGCCAGTAGCCTATGTATATGGGCGTTTAGATCTGATTAAAAATAGTATTTTTAGGATTTGCGACTAAACACCATATCCCACACGCCATGGCCTAATTTTAGACCCCTATTTTCAAATTTGGTGAGTGGCCTGTAACTTGGTTTCTCAGCATAATCTACAGCAGTGTTTTTAAGCTGTGGCTCAGCAATTAACACTTCTAGCACCCACGCTGCGTATTCTTGCCAATCGGTTGCCACGTGCAAATAGCCGCCAATTTTAAGCTTGCTACATAGTAATTTTACAAACTCAGCTTGAATCAGCCTGCGTTTGTGGTGGCGTTTTTTATGCCACGGGTCGGGGAAGAAAATATGCACGCCGTCCAAGCTATCATCCGCAATCATATTGTGTAAAACCTCCACCACGTCATGCTGAATAATACGCACGTTAGTAAGCGCTAACTCCTCAATTAACTTAAGCAGTGCGCCAACGCCAGGTGTATGCACCTCGACGGCTAAGAAATCACAATCTGGCAAAGTTTGAGCGATTTTTGCTGTGGTTTCGCCCATGCCAAAGCCAATTTCGAGTATTTTCTTACTGTCTTTTCGTCCAAACAAGTCAATTAAATCGATGCTCTGCAAGCCATAGTCCACGCCATATATAGGCCATTGCGTTTCTAGCGCATGCGCTTGACCTTTGGTGACTCGGCCTTGACGCAGTACAAAACTGCGGATGCGACGCGTTTTTAAGTCTTCATTATTTTTAATTTCTGTCATGGCACGCATTATACATTCATCATAAAGTATGCGCTTTATCGCCCTGCGTAAAACCAATCAGCGGCTTGTCAATATTTTTAGTCAGGCAAATTACCTTAAATAGTTCGCCCATTTCAGCGGGTGATAGAAGTTTTTGCGCTGCGGCGGCAAGTGGCGCGTAGGCGGCCATATCGATGGGCGATGTTTTAGCTAAAACATCTAAAATACCACAATTAATTAAACACTGTGCTTGATTCACATAGCCTGAAAGGCTTATGGATGCTGGCTTGCAGAGCATTGCAATTGATGTAAAATCGACATGCGCAGTGATGTCTTGCAGGCCAACAAGCGTCAGTGGATTATCGTGCGCCATTTGTTGATAATGGCACATCAGCGTGCCCTGGTTGCGCTGCGGATGATAAAGTTCCGCTGCGCCAAAACCATAATCAATCAGCAAAATGGCGCCTGTTTCTAGGCAATCGGCAAGGCTGCGCACCAATGCACAGGCTGCTGGGCTGACTTCTGTAATATATCCGATGGGCAAGTCATCAGGTAAATGTGCTATTAAATATTCAGATAAATTTGACTGACTTAAAACCGAGTCTTGCCAAATAAATTCATTAGTTTTGACATTATTAAAACTCACGCCACGCTCACGCCAACCTTCGGCAGTTTTGTGCAGAATATGCACAGGGATTGCATCTAACACTTCATTACCCAATATTAAACCACTAAATTTTTCAGGCAACTTTTCCAGCCAAACCAGCTTTTCATATACATTTTGTGGCAGTTTGGCTTGGCAGGTTTCGCGCTGCACTTGGCGCAAGTAGGCACTGACTTCTAATATAAAATATTGCTTAGGCAGGCAATTTAAACGATCCAATTCCAGCAATAAATCGGCTGCTAATTTACCCGTGCCAGAACCCAACTCCAAAATGCTGGCGTTTAAATTTTTAGCATCGCTATAAGCCAATACTTGCGCGGTCTGCAGGGCGATGGTTTGCGCAAATAATGGCGAAATTTCTGGCGCGGTCACAAAATCGCCATCTTGCCCGAACTTTTTAGCGCCGCCGCTGTAGTAACCTAAGCCAGGCGTATAAAGCGCCATGTGCATAAATTGTGCAAACGAAATCCAACCACTCTCTTGTGCAATTTTTTGCTGAATTAATTGCGTCAGTTGCTGGCTAAGTGCTTGCGATGCGCTGCTAGGAGTAGGTATTGAAGCCATAAGCCATTATAATATTTGATTAACAAAGTGAGTCAATATTGAACCAAACTGTGCAAAATAATGCTTTAAACAATAAAACAGTGCTAATCACTGGCGGTGCTAAGCGTGTGGGCGCGGCCATTTGTCGCGAGCTACATGCGCACGGCGCCAATTTGATGATTCACTATAATACCAGTACAAAAGACGCACGCGCTTTGCAAGCAGAGCTTAATTTGCAGCGCGCGAATAGTGTGGCGATTATTCAGGGCGATTTGCTTAATATCGCCATTATGGTCAATTTGGTGGCTGAAACGCTCAATCAGTTTGGCAAATTAGATGTGCTGATTAACAATGCCAGCAGCTATTATTCCACCGAAATTGGCCATATTACCGAAGAAAATTGGCACGATTTAGTCGGCAGCAACCTTAAAGCGCCGATGTTTCTCGCGCAAGCTGCGGCGAGTGAGTTACGCAAAAATCATGGCTGTATTGTAAATATTACCGATATGCACATTGAGCGCCCCAAAAAAGGCTATGTGGTGTATAGCGTGGCCAAAGCGGGTTTAGTTACGCTAACAAAATCGTTGGCACACGAATTAAGCCCAGAAGTGCGTGTAAATGCAGTGGCGCCAGGCCCAGTGCAATGGCCAGAAAATAACCCGCAATTTGACGAAGTTTACCGGCAACGTGTGATTAACCAAACGCTGCTAAAACGTGTGGGTGAAGGTGCAGATATCGCAAAAGCAGTGAAATTTTTGGTGGCCGATGCGCCGTTTATTACTGGCCATGTGCTGGCGGTGGATGGCGGTAGGAGTTTGAATCTGTGATTAAGCATCTTCCAGAAAACCATTCTAATAATTTTATTAAACTTAGAAACAGTTTAATCTCGTCCACGGGCAAAGCCATTGGCGATTACAACATGATAGCCGATGGTGACACCGTGTTGGTGTGCATGAGCGGCGGCAAAGATAGTTACACCATGCTGATGATGCTATTAGCATTACAGGAGCGCGCTCCGATTGATTTTAAACTCATCGCCATGAATTTAGACCAAAAGCAGCCAAATTTTCCTGCGCATATTTTGCCTGAATATTTTAAAAGTTTAGGTGTGGATTACCGTATTGTTGAGGCTGACACTTATTCTGTGGTAAAAGAGAAAATACCCGAGGGCGCAACAACATGTAGCCTGTGCAGCCGCCTGCGGCGTGGCATTATTTATACCACTGCAAAAGAACTAGGAGCGACTAAAATTGCACTTGGGCATCACCGTGATGATATTGTAGAAACCTTATTTTTGAACATGTTTTTTGGTGCAAAACTTAAAGCCATGCCGCCAAAACTGGCGACTAATGACAAACAAAATGTGGTGATTCGTCCGTTGGCTTATTGTGCAGAAAAAGATATTGCCAGCTATGCGCGGCAAATGGCTTTCCCCATTATTCCGTGTGATTTATGTGGCAGCCAGCCTAATATGCAGCGCCAAAATATTAAAGCGATGCTACAAAACTGGGAGCTTGAACAGCCAGGCCGCATTAATAATATCTTCCGCGCCATTGGTAATGTAGAGCCATCGCATTTGGCAGATTTTGATTTGTACGACTTTAAAAGCTTGAGCCAAGCCAAGAAAGAAGATGAAGATGCGCTATTCGGCGATATTGCAGAAAAAGAATCTGTCAACAACACACTCAATTTAGCTAGTAACGATGGCACTAAAATTGAGTTTTTGCGTAATTAGCTTAACTTACTTTTCGCTATTTTTAGTTGCAAACTTGTCTAGTAGTTGATTTGCTTGCTATTATCTAGGCAATTCTAAAAAATTCGCCCGTCCATTCAAGGTTTAAATGTCCAAACTGCTCATTGTAGAATCGCCATCTAAGGCAAAAACGCTTAAAAAATATCTCGGTAACGATTTCGAGGTATTAGCTTCGTACGGCCATGTACGCGATTTAATCCCCAAAAATGGCGCGGTAGATCCGCTTAATAGTTTTGCAATGAAGTACGATGTGATTGACCGTAACGCCAAACACATGGATGCGATTGCCAAAGCGGCCAAGAGCGCAGACAGCATTTACCTAGCAACCGATCCGGATCGTGAAGGCGAGGCAATTTCGTGGCATATTACCGAGATTTTGGCAGATAAAAAGCTGTTAAAAAACAAACTCATCAAACGGGTAGAATTTAACGAAATTACGCAAACGGCGGTGAAACACGCCATCGATAACCCTCGCGATATTGCCATGAATCTGGTCAATGCACAGCAAGCACGCCGTGCCTTAGACTATTTAGTTGGCTTTAATTTATCGCCGCTTTTATGGAAAAAAATCCGCAGAGGCTTATCCGCTGGTCGTGTACAAAGCCCTGCACTACGCTTGATTGTTGAACGCGAGCTGGAAATTGAGGCGTTTCAATCGCAAGAGTACTGGTCTATCCACCTCGATGCGCTAAAACATGCGCATAGCTTTAATGCCAAGCTCATTCAGTTAAATAATGAAAAGGTTGAGCAATTTACTGTCGTCAACCATGACCAGCAAGCGGATATAGTCGGTAAATTATTGCTCGCCAGTGCTGGCAAAACCACCGTTAGTCGCGTAGAGAAAAAACAACGTAGCCGCAGCCCTGCCGCACCATTTACCACTTCCACATTGCAACAAGAAGCGGTGCGCAAGCTCGGCTTTACCACTTCTCGCGCCATGAGAGTCGCGCAGCAGCTCTACGAGGGTATTGATGTTGGTTCTGGTACAGTAGGCTTAATTACCTATATGCGTACCGATTCGTTTAGTTTAGCCACAGAAGCGGTTCTGAGCATTCGCGATTATGTGAAGAAAAAATTTGAGGCAGATTATTTGCCCAAATTGCCCATCATGTATAAAACCAAGGCCAAAAATGCGCAAGAGGCGCACGAGGCTATACGCCCCACCGACATTAATCGCGCGCCTGCTAAAGTCCGTCAGTACTTAAACGACGAGCAATTTAAACTGTATGAAATGATTTGGAAGCGCAGTCTTGCCTGCCAAATGTCGCCTGCAAAATTTGATGCGGTGAGCGTGGATTTAAGCGTGGGCAGTGACGCCAATTTATTTCGCGCATCGGGTCAAACTTTAGTATTCCCTGGTTTTATTGCGGTGTATATGGAAGGTAAAGATGATGGCGAAGATGAAGATGGCGAATCTAAATTACCGCATTTAGAAACTGGCGAAGTGTTAACCGTAGAAAAAATCTATGGTGATCAACACTTTACTGAGCCTCCACCAAGATATGGCGAGGCCAGTTTGGTGAAAATATTAGAAGAATACGGCATTGGCCGCCCCTCAACTTATGCCAGTATTATTAGCACGCTGCAAGATCGCGAATATGTGATTTTAGACAAAAAGCGTTTTACACCGACCGATGTAGGACGCGTGGTAAGTAAATTTTTATCTGAGCATTTTACCAAGTATGTGGATTACGACTTTACCGCCAACTTAGAAAATGCGCTGGATAGCGTGGCTGAAGGCGAACGCGAATGGATTCCGTTGATGGATGAATTTTGGCAAGGCTTTAACAGCCAAATTTTGAGCAAAGCCGATGTAGATAGGCCTGGTAATGAGTTAATCGATGAGGCTTGTCCAAAATGCGGCAAACCATTACAAAAACAATTAAGTAGATATGGCACCTTTATTGGTTGCACAGGCTACAACGACGAGCCAAAATGTGACTATAAACGTAGCCTGAACGGCACAGCACAAGCAGGTGCTGACCCAGTGACGATTGGCACAGATGCAGAGTCAGGTAAAGAAATTTATTTAATGAATGGTCCTTATGGACCTTATTTACAAGTTGGCGTAGCCGTTGAGGGTGATAAGAAAAAGCCTAAACGCGTCAGCATTCCTAAAGAAATCCCAATCGCCAATGTGAATATTGATATTGCCAATATGTTACTGAGCTTGCCTCGCGATTTAGGCCAGCACCCAGAAACAGGTAAAAAAATTGTCGCCAATATTGGCCGCTTTGGTCCGTATGTGAATCACGATGGTAAGTTTAAATCGATTCCTAAATCGGACAGTGTATTTAATATTGATTTGGCTGGTGCAGTAACCCTGCTAGCCGCCGCCAATACTGGCCCTGCGCCAATTGCCGATTTAGGTGTACACCCTAGCGGCGAGGGTCGCGTAGAGATTTTTGCAGGTCGTTACGGGCCATATGTGCAGCACGCCAAAATTCGCGCGACCATACCAAAAAGTATAGAGCCTGAATCGCTTACGATTGACGAAGCGCTTGGATTACTGGCTGAAAAAGCTGCAAAAGAAGAAGCAACAGGTAAAACAGGCGGCAAAAAAACATTCGCAAGAAAAGCGCCAGCTAAAAAGACCGCTGCTAAAAAACCTGCTGTTAAAAAAACGACTACCAAGAAGCCTTTAGCCAAAAAGCCAGCACCCAAGAAAGTGGCAGTTAAATAATAAGGTTTAGATTTGGAAATAAAAAAAGCAGCCTTAAGCTGCTTTTTTATTTCCAATTCAATTTTTTTATTTCAAACTTAACTCAAGAAACCTTAACTGCCATTACCAGCTGACTCTGACCAGTGGTTGTGGTTGTGGGTTCTATGTGAGTACCCATATTATATTCCATCCATTTACGAACGCGGTTGGCGTCACCTATGCGTGTTTGCTTACCAATTGAATCTAACAACACAACTATCATTGGCTCGCCCGCGATGGTGGCTTGCATGACTAAGCAGCGACCGGCTTCATTAATAAAACCCGTTTTAGATAAACCGATTTGCCATTCGCCCGTGCGCACCAAACCATTGGTGTTATTAAAATTGACCGCATTATGACGACCTTCTACATAAACCTCATGTGAAGGGCTAGTGGTAGCTAAACGAATTTCTGGATATTGATATGCCGCCTGCACTAGTTTTGCTAAGTCTTCTGCTGTAGAAATATTTTCTGAATTTAGGCCGGTTGGATCTACAAAATGCGTATGCGTTAAACCTATCGATATCGCTTTGGCATTCATAGCCTTTACAAAACCATGCCTGCCACCTGGATAATTGTGAGCGATAGCAGATGCAGCGCGATTTTCAGAGGCCATCAGTGCTAATTGCAACATATCGCCACGGCTTAGGCCAGAACCCACAGATAAACGTGAGCTAGTCCTCTTAACATAATCCACATCTTCGTCAGACACATAAATTATTTCATCGAACGACTGAGCTGCATCTAGCGTTATCATGGCTGTCATTAGCTTGGTGATAGAGGCAATAGGTGTTGGCATGCCAGTATTTTTGGCGTAAATAATTTCGCCAGTATTCTGATTCACAATTAAGGCTTTGCTTGAGGCAAGCTGCAGAACGCCACTGCCATCATAACGATCTACTGTTGCCCTTTGCGTGGCAAGTGCTTGTGAGTTGCGCAACCTTACACTGACTCTTTGCGTACTTTTTTTGTAGCGCGTAGAAACACGCTGTTTGCTACCGAAGCTTTTTTGGCTAGTAGAAATGCGCTTTTGTGATTTTTTATTTGCCGCTAACAACTCTACAGGCGATGCAACCAAAGCAATCGCCATGTAAATCAACAGTATTTTCTTAAAAACTAAGTTCACCATTGCCGCCGAATCTCGCTAACATTTGAGTCAATAATAACCATTAAATACTTATTTGTCATTAGGTTAGCCAATATATATAAAATAAATATTAAGATTAATCAGTTTGTGACTAATTTAATACAGTTAATTGCCGTTTAAAAATTATCACTTTGTGCAAATAGAACGTTTAGGCATAAAATAGTATACATTAATTTTAAACGTATTTATTTTTAGGTCAGACTATGAAATTCCCATCTCAGCTGCATTATACCGCCGAACATTTATGGGTGCTCCAAAACCCGCATGGATATTGGCTTGCAGGCATCACCGATTATGCCCAAGATTTGCTGGGTGACATTGTGTTCATTGATCCGCCTAAATTGGGCGATGTGTTGGTGAATACCACAGCTTGCGGCGTGGTGGAATCAGTCAAAACCGGCTCTGATTTGCATGCGCCGATGAACGGCGTGGTAACTGAAGTTAACAAAGACTTATTGGCAGCACCAGAAGGCATTAACGATAAACCGTATGCCGCGTGGATATTCAAGTTTAAGCCAACAGATGCCAATGAAACTGCACATTTTTTAAGCTCAGAAGCCTACCAAAACTTAATCAGTGCCGCATAATTTATACGTTAATTTATTTTGGTAGCACAAACTTTACCTTTAGCAACAAATCTTGCAACTCGGTAGTCAGTTGTTTACGCAAATCGTTTTCTAAGGTGGGCATTGAAGTGGCTAAAATGTGCTGAATATTTTCGCGCATGACTTCTTGTACCACTGGTAAATCAGCGTTCATCGTGGCCAAGAAACTATCTCGCACTTGCACGGTTTGTGCGGTCATGTCCTCCATAAATTTAGCCTTCACTTCATCCGCTGCCGCCTCGTAAATACTGGGAATCGCCTCTTTCATAGTGGCGCTCATTTGCGTAAGTATATCGGTATGCATTAACTGCATGTGCGCTTGTAAATCCTGTTTGACGTTTTCATTCAAAGTATTAAATGTGCTGGTAAGCATTTCTCCCAGTTGGGTTTGTTGTATGGTAAGCGATTCAGCTTGAAATGCTTGTAGTGCCTCTGTCAGTTGCTGACTAATCTGTTGTGTAATCGCTTCTTGCTGCTCAGCCACTGAGGTAGAGTAAATATCAGGCATGGCAGCAATAAAATTTGCACGCATTTCTGCCAAAGCATCGGCTTGCAAGTTACTCGATTGCTCTTTTAAGTCAGTATAGGCAGTTTGATTTAACGACAGAAAAATTGAGTTAAGTTCTTGACCTAATTGCGTTTGATACTGATTAATAGATTGCGACTGAAACGCACTCATTTCAGTATTGATGGCCTCCATCGTGCGTGCGCCTATTTCAGATTGTAGCGCCTCTACATTCACATTAATTTGCGCACTAGCATGTTCTACAGCGGTTTGCATGCCTTGCGACAACATGGCATCAGCACTAGAAACCGCATCCGTTTCTAGCTGGGCAATTTTTTGTGACAAATCACTATAGACTTGGTCGGCTCTATCTTGATACATGCGCGGCAGCTCCGTTTTTAAATCTGCTTTCGTTTTATCGACAAAATCAACTGTGCGCGCCTCTATGCTTGCTTGTGTCTGTATCACCTCGTCCTGTAACGCTTGCAACAGTTCTGCCTTAAGTGCAACGCGTACGCTTTCTGTTACCGTTTTTGCAATATCAGCTTCTAACCTAGGCTTAATATGCGCTGCAATACGCGTAATTAATTCAGGCGTAATCAGTGTAACATCGTCCCTTCTTGGGTTAGGCTCAGACTCAGGAAGCGCCCTAGGTTGATAAACCTCTGTGAGTAATGGGATTTTTTTATCTGCCACAATTACCTCTATTCAAAACGCACCTCTTTTAAGTCTGCGCATGGTTAATGTTTTTAATTTCATAGCCTCTGTCACGATAAAACTTATAGCGCCCGCGTGCAGCTAATTTATCTTGTTCGTCTTCGCCTACCAGCTCTACCAACTGTGTAAATCGGCTAAAATAACTCGGTTCAGTATGCGTTAAATTAATCAGCATATCGTCTTGCAGCAAGGCGTTTTCTTGCCAATGAATCACAATTGGCGTGTTCTCTGCTAAGGCATCATTCACCATTACATTCGGCATAAAACTTTTTGCATCTTGTTGCCATAAGTTTGCGCTTATCTCGCTCGCTTTTTCAGCATTATTGACCAACACGGTTACTAGGCGGCGCTTATTCAACGCGCCTTGCACCAACTCAGCCAATAATTGCGGCTTGTTGCTAACGTTAAAATAAAAATCAATGCGTGTCATTTAATATTACTGTTATTAATATTATTAACTGGCACTATTTTTACTACGGTTAATTAAAAATGTGGTCAGTAGCGGTACAGGGCGTCCCGTGCCACCTTTTTCTTTACCACTTTTCCAAGCAGTGCCAGCAATATCCAAATGCGCCCAATCGTATTTTTTAGCAAAGCGCGATAGGAAACATGCCGCTGTAATGCTACCGCCCGCTCGCCCGCCAATATTGGCCATATCGGCAAAGTTACTATCTAGCTGGGTTTGAAACTCCTCCCACAATGGCATGTGCCAAGCACGGTCATGCGCCGCCTCACCTGCAGCCAGCAACTCTGCCGCTAGTGCATCCTTGTTGCTAAATAATCCACTAGGATGATGCCCAAGTGCAATGACGCACGCACCTGTGAGTGTGGCAATATCGACCACTGCTGATGGCTCAAAGCGCTCCGCATAAGTCAGCGCATCACATAAAATCAAGCGGCCTTCGGCGTCGGTATTTAGCACTTCAATGGTCAGGCCTGCCATGCTAGTCAAAATATCGCCTGGTTTAATGGCACCTGCATCTGGCATATTTTCGCAAGTGGCAATTAAGCCCACCGCGTTGATGGCCAAATTCATCTCGCCAATAGCCTTAAAGGTGCCTAACACACTGGCCGCGCCGCACATGTCATATTTCATTTCGTCCATGTCGCCACCAGGTTTTAGTGAGATGCCACCCGTATCAAACGTAATACCCTTACCCACCAATACCGTAGGTTTTTGCTTTTTATCACCCTTTAAATGCTGCAGCACAATAAAACGTGGCGGCTCTACACTGCCTTGTGCTACACCTAAAAATGAGCCCATGCCCAGCTTTTCAATTTCATCTTTTTCTAGCACTTCTACTTTAAAGCCATATATTTTTGCTAAAGCCTTTGCTTGTTTACCTAAATAGGTTGGCGTGCAAATATTGGGTGGCAAATTGCCTAAATCTTTGGCCAAACTAACCCCAGCACCAATCGCCAAGCCTTGTTTAAGGCCAGATTCTGCTAGTGCGTTATCAGCTTTAGGCACAAAAATAGCCATTTTTTCTAAACTTAAAGGCTCTGCTTTTTTCTGTTTAATTGCATTCACTTGGTAAGTGGCATCTAACGTCACCTCAACCATTTGCGCTACTTTGCCTTGAATAGTCGATTTTTTAATCGTTAACTCTGCTAAAAACACACCCGCATTGGCCACACCTTTTGGCAGCGCTTTTACCGCTGCACGCACGGCTTGGCGATACTGCTTTTCGCCAAATTCTGCTTGCTTGCCTAAGCCCACTAATAAAACACGTGTAGCCGCAATACCAGACAATGCATGTAGCAATAAGCAAGCGCCTAATTTACCTTCCATATCACCACTTTTTAAAACTGCAGCAATGGCTTTATTGCTTGCATCATCCAGACTTTTTGCTGCGTCGCTTAACTGCCCATTTTTTGATTTCTCGCCTTCAAATACACCCACAACCAGACAATCTGAGTTTTGTTTTTCAGGATTTCCATTTTTTATGCTAAATTCCACTGTTATTTCCTTAATTATTGAAGCTAAATTGTCGATGTCGATTTCTGATGAGTAATTATCTAGCGTTTCGCCATGAAATCAAAGCGCAAAATTTAACTAATGACTATTTGCAGAGACTATTTGAAATGAAAGAATTGAATACAGAACTGAATAGATTACATTGAACATATTTAAAAAATCACTTTCACACGAGCTTATCAGCACCGCTATCGGCGCGTTTGTCATTTTAATTGGTATTATCATTGCGCAGCGCGCAGGCAACCTCATTCGTTTGGCTGCAAAAGGTATTTTGCCTAACGATGCGATTAATACCTTGCTAGGCTTTAGCATGGTGCGATTCATGCCGATGATTTTATCATTGACCATATTTTTAGCAGTGCTACTCACGCTCACCCGCTGGCATCGTGATTCCGAAATGGTAGTGTGGTTTAGCTCTGGGCTGGGCCTGAATAACTGGGTAAAACCTATTTTAGCGTTTGCCGTGCCTGTCATAATAGTCATTTCTCTGCTGAGCTTTTTGGTTATGCCATGGGCGGTAGAGAAAGTAGAAGATTACCGTATACAACTTAAAAGTCGTGATGATTTATCTTCTATTAATCCCGGCGTATTTAAAGAGTCAAGTAATGGTGAGCGCATTTATTTTATTGAAAGCTTTGACGAGTTAGGTAATATAGTCAAAAATATTTTTGTACAAACTACACAGCACAATAAAACTGGGGTGATTGTGGCCAGCCAAGGCAGCCGTGAAAAAGCAGATAATGGCGATGATTTTTTAGTGATGGAAAAAGGTCGTCGTTATGAAGCCAAGCCTAATTCGGCCGAGGTATCTACTACCGAGTTTGAGCGCTATGCCATACGCGTAGAAACCAAAGAGGTAGCGCGTGAACCAGATGAGACCAACGCAAAATCTACTCAAGAATTGTTAAGTACTACCTCATCCGCCGATAATGCCGAGTTGCAATGGCGCTTAGCGATCCCTGTTTCTGCACTTATTTTGGTGCTGCTGGCAATTCCGCTCAGTTTTGTTGATCCGCGTGCAGGACGTTCGCTCAACCTGATTTTTGCGCTGGTGATTTATGTGATTTATAACAATATCCTCAGCATATTCCAAGCATGGGTGACGCAAGGCAGGCTCAACGCCAACATTGGGTTATGGCCAGTACATGCGTTTTTTGCGCTATTAGTGTTTTATATGTTTTATCGGCGCAATCATTTGCTGCCATTGGTTCCAAGATTTATGTTGCCTAAATTAATCACTAAAGTTCCACGCTGGTGGCTTGATTTAAAAAGAAAAATTTAAATTTAAATGCAAATATTCAAACGCTATTTTTGGCAAGAAACTAGCATCAATATTTTAATGATGATGCTAGGCCTGTTAGCCATGTTTTCTTTTTTTGATTTAATTCAAGAGTTAGATAGCCTTGGCCAAGGCAGTTACGGCATTTCGCAAATGTTGGTGTTTGTATTATTGAGTATTCCTGGCCATGTTTACGATGTGGTGCCTGTGGCAGTACTGGTGGGTATGATGTATAGCTTGGGTACACTGGCGCGCAATTCCGAGCTGGTGGTAATGCGTGTGAGTGGTTTATCGCTGTTGAACATTGGCTGGATATTAGTAAAAGTGGGGATGCTGTTTACCGCGCTAACTTTTTTTGTGGGCGAGCTCATCACACCAATCAGCGAAAAAATGGCGCAGCGTATGCGGGTAAAAGCCACCGATTCGGTGATTGCACAAGATTTTAAATCTGGCTTATGGGTGAAAGATGGCAAAAGTTTTGTTAATGTAGAAACTGTGCTACCAGACGCAAGTTTGCTGAATGTGCGTATTTATGAATTTGACGAAAGCTTTAAGTTGCGTAGCATTAGTGTGGCCAAAAAAGGTGAATTTGAGGACGAGCGCTGGGGTTTATCGGAAGTGACCCAAATCAAATTTAACACCTATAAAAATGTCGAGCAAAACAACATTCAAACGCAAACGTTTAATCAAGCCAACTGGAAATCGTTGATTCGCCCAGAGTTGCTAAACGTGCTACTGGTTGCACCAGAGAAAATGTCAGTGTGGAATTTATACGCATTTATTCAACATTTACAAGCCAACAGACAAAAAACCACCCGTTACAATGTTGCACTGTGGTCGAAAATGATTTATCCCTTGGCTTGTATGGTGATGGTGATTTTGGCACTGCCATTTGGCTTTATACAACAGCGTACTGGCGGCACCAGTGCCAAACTATTTATTGGCGTGATGCTGGGCGTGGTGTACCAAATTATGAACCGCGTGTTTATTCACTTAGGCGTGCTAAACGATTGGCCGCCACTGATGAGCGCAATTACACCAACGATTTTGTTTTTGATTGCTGGCTTGAGTTTGCTATTTATGATTGAAAGACGCTAAAGCAAGCTATTTAAAAGCTAAGCAAGCTGTATAAAGTGCGTTTTTAGCAATCTGTCGTGTAAAAATAAACCATTTTTATCAATTAAAGCCCAACAATAACCTAGCCCACAAGCCAATAAGCATGCGCTTGCCAAGGCATATCGAATAAGTGCTTGTTTTATGCTTAAAGTGTTATTTCGCTGATTCACCAGTTTAATTTTCCAAGTTTGTGTAGCTAAAGTTTGACCACTTTTGCACCAACACCACACAAAATAAGCGCCTGTGCAAAGCCATAAAGCCAATTGCAAAAGATAACGTTTGTAGCCGCCCGTTGCATCACCAAATACGCGTACAAAAATCCATGTGCACAGCATCCATAGCGCAATTAATAATAGCAACTCATATAAACAAGCAGCAAATAATTTAAATCGAGTTGCGTTGCGGTTCATAAAACTCTAAAAATAAAAAACCCGCAAACTAGGCGGGCTAATAATTTTTGGCTGATTACAAATCAACATCAGATTCCCAGTCAATCGACTCTTGGCGAAGTTTTTCACGTTCAGCTTCAGGCAATTTTTTATGTTCTGCCCATTTTTTACGCACTTCTGCTTTTTTATCATCGCTTAAGCTGTGAAATTGCTGGTAGCGTTCACGCGCATTTTCACGCTCATAAGGAGTCATACGGCTCCAACTATTCAAACGTTTTTGCACAAGCTGTTGTTTTTGCACATTCATATTTGGATAATCTTTGGCAATGTCCAACATTTTTTCGCGCTGCCAAGGTCGTAATGTATCCCACTCGCCACCTAATGGCGCCAACACCTTGCGTTCATTATCTGAAAGTTGGTTCCAAGCTCTAGCAGGTACATGGCTATCTTTGCTTGGGTCATCGCTTAAACCATTACTGAGTGAAGATTTAACGCTGCCAATATCACCTAAGGCGATTTGAGTATTGCTGTGTTTAAATTCGCCTGCTTGCAGGCTGCTAACAAACATCGCTAATAAAAATAAAAATTTATGCACTGCTTTTACTTTCCCTAAAATGACTATTTATTATAATTTTAAAAAATGGCTTTTTAAAACAGCTTGCTTATAGTTTGGCCTTGTTTAAAGAAGGCTCAAAACCTCTATCCACAAACGCTTCTGGTGGCAAATCTGCCCCCAATAAAAATGCATCACTTGCTTGTTGTTGTCCAAACGCTTGCAGCATTACAAAGCCAATGATAATAGTGCCTAAAATTAAGCCAGTACAGGCAATCCGGTGGTGCAGAGCCCAAGCATAAACACTACTTAAAGTACCATCTTGATTTGCTCTATTATTTATTAAGGCACCAGAGACTTGCTGTACATGTGCTTTGACTGCACGCGCGCGGCCAATTTCTAACTGTTTCAAGCTGCGCATACTCAAACGCTTGGCATGCGCATCTAACAAGCTTGCAATTTGTTTGCCTTGCAAGTCAGTTTGTTGTGTATCTTGTTGATTAATATTGTCTGTCGTCATGACTCTGCTCCTAAATTTGCTAGCGCCCTGCTGCCCAAGCCCTGTTTCTCTAACAAGGCGGCCATTGTATGCACTGCGCGTGAACAGTGCGTTTTAACGCTACCTTGCGAGCAGCCCATCATTGCGGCGGTTTCTGCTACATCCATGTCCTCCCAATAACGCAATACAAACGCTTCACGTTGACGCGCAGGCAACTTTTGTAGTGCCTTTTCAATTAGTTGTAAAGTTTGACTACGTTCAAGCTGTCCCATCGGATTTTCCGATTCATCACCTACATCAATGGTGTCTAGCGGGTCGCGATCTTCCTCGCCATTTTCGCCTGCACCAAACGATGAAAGTAACGTAGTCCACAAATTGCGTACTTTTTGTCTACGCCAAAAATCGCGCATGGTATTTTGCAAAATACGCTGAAACAACATCGGATATTCGGTGACAGGCTTGTCGGCATACTTTTCTGCCAGCTTTAGCATGGCGTCTTGCACAATGTCTAAAGCTGCATGGTCATCGCGCACCGCATACACGGTTTGCTTAAATGCACGCCGCTCTACATCACGTAAAAAATCTGATAACTCTTGTGAACTAGCCATGTTTATTGGGTTTTAAAAAGTAACATCAGTATATCAGCTTTAGCTTTGTTTCTAATCGCTTCGCTTTTGGTTACAATCACTGCATATTTTTTCTTGATAAGAAAGACTTCATCACCATGACTCGAATCTTAATACTGATTGTTTTAGCTTGGCTTTTATACCAGATTATTAAACGTGTCATTGCAAATATTAAAGCGCAAGATTCCACACAAAAATCGCAGCAAGACGCTGATATAAACCAAGACGAAAAAATGTTGCAATGCGCCCAATGTGGTTGTCACGTGCCAGAAAGCAACACCAAAGTTGTCAATGAAAAAATCATTTGTAACAACCCAGAATGCAACAAAGCTAGATCTGATAAGTCAAGCCATGTCGACTGATTTATTTGCCAAGATAGACAACAATATCAACACCACGCGCTGGCGTAGCTTGCAGCTTTATAACGGCTATCGCATCCTAATTGCGCTGCTTTTCTTAGTGTTACAAGGCTTATTTGGCAAAGATGAATCACTGCCAATTTTAAGCGGGGATTTATTTTCTACATTAATTTTTTCTTATTTTATTTTTAGCATTATTTCTGCCATTTTTACTTGGCTAGAAAAGCCAAATATTGATGTCAGTCTACCAGCACAAATTATCATTGATATTGGTTTTATTGTGCTGTTGATGCACGCACAAGTTGGCAGCCAAAGCAGCATTGGGCTGTTGCTCATTATTACTATTGCCAGCGCCAGCCTGATTAGTGTAGGGCGCCTCGCCTTATTCTATGCGGCAATTGCCAGTATTGGTATTTTGCTTGAGCAATCCTATCGCAACGTTTTTTTAGACAATGCAAATAACAATTTCACGCCTGCCGTGTTGTTAAGCCTTGGCTGTTTTGCCACGGCTTGGTTGGCGTATAGTTTGGCAAAACGTAGTCAACAAAGTGAATTGCTAGCCTCGCAACGTGGCTTAGATGTGCAAAATATGGCGCAAATTAACGCGCTAATCACACACGAAATGCACGATGGCGTGCTGGTGGTTGACCATGAATTTAAAATTAAGCATCACAATATTCAGGCGGAAGTCATGCTTGGTAGTGATATGGCAACCGAGACTAAAGAAGACGCAGCAAACGTTTGGCACAATAAATCACTCAATGGAATTTCTCCTGAACTATATAATATGTTACGCGACTGGATGAAAGAAACTGAGCACACGCTTGATTTTGCAGTGCCTAATATTTTAAAACTCAGCACGCAATCGCGCGAACTACGTTTAAGATTTTTGCCAACCAGTGACAGCCGGCAACAAGGTGCGGTCATCTTTATTGAAGATTGGTCGCAAATGCAAACACAAGCGCATCAGGTTAAGCTTGCAGCGTTGGGGCGGCTTACCGCCAATATCGCACACGAAATTCGCAACCCACTCAGCGCCATTAGTCATGCCAATCAACTATTGCAAGAGGAAGATAACGACCCAGCCGTTAAGCGCATGTTGCAAATTATTAGTGATAATGTACAGCGTGTAGATCAAATTATTAAAGATGTGCTGGAGCTGAATCGACGTGACCGCACCAACCAAGAAATCATTTATTTAGAAAATTTCATCACCGATTTTTATGCCCAGTTTTGCGCAGTAGAAAAAATTCCCGAACACTGCTTTAAATTAGAAATTCACCATGCCGATACGCTAGTTTCGTTTGACCGCAGACATTTAAACCAAATATTATGGAATTTGTGTAAAAATGGCTGGCGGCACTCAAAAAATGGTGAAAATAGCCTAAAACTAGCGGTGTCAGTTTCTGCCAAAACACACATCGTGCATATTGAAATTAGTGATGATGGTGATGGCATTCCCGATAGCGTACGCAGTCATTTATTTGAACCATTTTTTACCACAGAAAAAACCGGCACCGGCTTAGGACTTTATATCGCGCGCGAACTGGCTGATGCGAATGGTGCGAAATTACAATATAAAACGGCTAGTAGCGGCACACAATTTATTGTTCACCTAAAAAAGGTCTAAGAAAAAATTTAGTATAGAGGTTAAAAGTTAATGGCACAATTTGATTGCTTGGTGGTAGATGACGAAACTGATATTCGCGAGTTGGTAGTGCTCACATTAGAGCGCATGGATATTCGTGCTGACAGCGCTGGCAATATTGAAGAAGCTAAACAATTACTTGCGCAAAGAAGCTACAATTTATGCTTGACTGATATGCGCCTACCTGACGGTTTGGGCTTGGAGCTGGTACAGCATATTTCTGCCAATTATATTGGCTTGCCTGTTGCCGTGATTACGGCTTATGGCAGCGCCGAGAACGCAGTTTCTGCTTTAAAAGCAGGCGCGTTTGATTATTTAACTAAACCTATCTCACTCAAACAATTACGCCCGTTGGTGGAATCCGCCCTCAAACTGTCCAGCTCAGACATCAAAGAAACTAAAAATACGGTAGATTTAATTGGCAGCTCACCCGCTATTGATTATGTGCGCACCATGATAGAAAAACTGGCGCGAAGCCAAGCTCCTGTGTATGTGAGTGGGGAATCAGGCAGCGGTAAAGAGCTGGCAGCGCGATTGATACACAGCAATAGCTCGCGCAGAGACAAAGCCTTTATTGCCGTCAACTGCGGCGCCATACCCGAAAACTTAATGGAAAGTGAGTTTTTTGGCTACAAAAAAGGCGCGTTTACGGGCGCAGCGCAAGATACTTTAGGCCTATTTCAGGCGGCTAACGGCGGCACACTTTTTTTAGACGAAGTAGCAGACTTGCCATTAGCGATGCAAGTTAAATTGTTACGCGCCATTCAAGAAAAAAAAGTACGCACGGTAGGTGGCACCGCAGAAGAGGCGGTAGATGCACGCATTATTAGCGCTACCCATAAAAATCTGGGTACGTTGATGGAACAAGGTTTGTTTAGACAAGATTTGTATTATCGCCTGAATGTGATTCAGCTAAAAATGCCAGCGCTTAGAGAGCGTCCTGAAGACATTCCTGAGCTGACGCAAAAATTATTGCAAAAAATATGCGATGCGCAATCGATTGAGGCTCCCATTATTGAAGATAGCGCAAAAAAAATAATTGCCGGGTTGCAATTTGCAGGTAACGTGCGCGAGCTAGAAAATATGCTGGAGCGCGCGCTGGCCATGTGCGACGGCCAAACAATTACTGCCAATGATTTATTTATGTATGAAGAAGCTAAGGCGAACAAACCTACTGATAAATCGACAGCTCATCATGATTTTGACCCTAGTCGTAGCTCAGAGCTTGGCTTACCAGAATATTTAGAAGACATTGAAAAACGCGCCATTATCAAGGCGCTTGAAAAATCTAACAATAACAAAACCGCAGCCGCTAAATTGCTGGGCGTAAGCTTTAGAACATTAAGATATAGACTGGCAAAACTGGGCTTGGCCAAAGATGATGAAGCGGAATTAGGCGAAGAAGAATAATTTAATTATTTGTAATAAGAACACATTTCATTTAAACAATTGTCATTAAAACACATGCTCTGTAAGCCGCATAGATATTGGCTTACAGAGCATTAAAATTCTCTCGTACTTGTTTTTAGCTAAATTTTAAATTAAAACAATCGCCAAGTAAGTTAAATACATCGCGCCATTGACCAACAGGTGCCACACTCTAATGCCGCCTTTGGTCATTAAATAACGCAGCCAAACAGCTGCAAGCAAAGTAACAATAATGCCCCACAGCACCTCTTTGCGCGGCTCCCACGGCGTTAGCATAATGCCAATGGCTGGCAACAAAGTGCCTTGAAACACCATAGCACCCGTAATATTGCCAAATGCCAGCGTGTCTTTGCCTTTGCGTATCCACAAAATGCTGTTCACTTTTTCTGGCAATTCAGTGGCTATTGGAATAATCAGCAATGAAAGTAATAAGGCAGAAATGCCAACAATTGCAGCCACGCCTTCTACTTGGTTAATAAAGCCTTTTGCGCCAATAATCAGCAGAACCAAGCCCAGTAACATTTGCACAATCACAACGGCCATGTTATTTGGCAAGCCCAATCTGCACAAAAACATGTCGCTTTCCGCTTCAGTCGCGTGACCCTCTTCTACCAAGGCTTTTGATGCACGAATGGTCATCATCACATACACAAAATAAGTCATCACCATACAAGCGCCTATGCCATAACGAACTATTGGCAGGGTATGTGGCACGTACATGGCTATGGCGGCCATACCAAAAGCAAAGATAAAAAAGTTTAAATCGCGCAACAAGCCAGTGCGCTCTGGGCGTATATGGCCTTGTGTGCCACGACGCTTCCACACTGAAATCGCCATTAGCGATAGTGACAATGTGGCCAACATCAGCGGCGCGCCTAAAATCGCACCCACGCCAATGTCATGCCCAGCGCCTGCTGCGCCAGTTGCCGACGTGTAAGAGAATATCGCTAATAATGGCACCAAAGTTTCTGGCAAAGCAGTGCCCACTGCTGCAAATATAGAGCCTGTTACGCCTTCTGAAATACCAAGTTTTTCGCCCAAATGCTCAAGCGCGTTAGTAAAAACCTCAGCCGCAATTAAAATAACCACTAACATCAACAAAAGCTGCACAAATATCATGAGTTTACCTTTACAATTAACTTACTAATAATCAGAATTTTAGCCGATAACGCGCCAAACTGCATGCCGACAAGTGAATTAAAAAATCAGCAATACAAAATAGATGCAAATGGCTTTGTGAAAGCAGCAATACAAATTGCCTCTCCAAATTTCGATGCACGCCCAGACAACTGCACAGTTGATTTAATCGTGATTCATAACATCAGCCTGCCGCCAAATAGATACGGCGGTGCTGGCGTGGTGCAATTATTTACCAACTCACTCGACCCCAATGAACATGCTTATTATGCCGAGATTTATACGCGTAAAGTGTCTTCGCATTTTTTTATTCGGCGTGATGGCCAGCTGATGCAATTTGTGTCTTGCTTACAGCGCGCTTGGCATGCAGGCATATCTAGCTGGCAAGGGCGTGAACGTTGTAACGATTTCTCAGTCGGAATAGAGCTTGAAGGTAGTGATTTTGAAGCGTTTGAAACTGTTCAATATCAAACACTAAAAAAACTCATTGCCTGTTTAAAAACTAGCTTCCTGATTAAAGAAGTAGTTGGGCATTCGGATATTGCGCTAGGTCGTAAAACTGATCCTGGCCCTTATTTTGATTGGCAAAAATTGAGCAGAAAAATTAAATAGTCAAAATAAATTCAATATAAAAGAATCGCTTATGCATAAAACTTACTCTTATTTTTTAATCGCCTTGCTAAGCGCTCTCTTATTGGCTTGCGGGGCAAATGATGAAAGCACAGACAAGAATGGCGATAAAAGAGACATTAAACCTACCTTAGTCACTGTCACCCAAGTCAAAAACCAAGCAGTTGAAACAACAGAAACTGCCATAGGCTCGTTAGAAGGTTTAATCGACCCAACAGTTGCATCAGAACTGGCGGCGCGTGTGGTTAAAGTGCATGTAAGCCCAGGTGAAACGGTTAAAAAAGGCCAATTAGTAGCCACATTAGACGCGACAGATTTTGGCATGCAGCGTAATGAACAACAAGCGGAAGTGGCGCGTGTTCAAGCATTAATCGATAACCAAGCAAAAATTGTGGCGCGCAACCAAGCCTTAGTAGACAAAAAATTCATCTCACAAAACGTGGTAGATAATGATGTTGCGCAACAAAGTGTGCTTAAGCAACAACTTGCAGCCGCCAGAGCACGTGTAGGCAGCATTAACCATAATAGCAATAAATCTAAAATATTTTCGCCTATTAATGGCGTGGTTGAGAAAAAATTGGTGGATACTGGCGATTTTGTGCAAGTGGGTAGTCCCATCGTGCAGATTATTTCTAAGCAAAGGTTGCGTGCGCATTTGCCGTTTCCTGAGCATATAGGCGCCCAACTCAAACCAGGTTTAAAAGTTCGTTTAAGCACACCCACCAGCGAAAAACCAGTTGACAGTGTCATACGCGAGCTAAAACCGATGATTACTGAAGGCAGTCGCAGTATTGATGTAATTGCCGATGTGGTGGATGAAATGAGTTGGCAGCCAGGCGCCAGCGTCACAGGCACCGTGGTTTTAGGTGAACAAAGTGCGGCCATGATGATTCCTGAACAGTCTTTGGTACTTCGCCCAGCGGGCGAGGTGGTGTATGTGGTACGTGATAATGTGGCCTATCAAGCCATCGTCAAAACAGGCTTACGTCAAAATGGTTTGATTGAAGTGCTAGATGGCTTAACGGGCAATGACACCATCGTGATGGATGGTGCAGGCTTTTTAACGGACAAGGCTGACGTGAGTGTTCAGTCGGCTAAATAAACAGTTAACAAAAATTCAAAGTTCTAAATTAAGCAAGGCGCGAGCGAAAAAATTGCGCCGCTGCATATGTTTGATTATGTAAGGAGTAATTTTTTGCAAGCAACACAGCGTAATGACGAAGTTTGGGTTTTTTAAATGACATTGCCTGAGCTATCGATTAAACGCCACGTCCTCGCTTTGATGCTGTCTGGCGTCATTATTTTGTTTGGCTTAATCGCTTATCAACGTATCGGAATCGACCGTATTCCTTCGATTGATTTCCCAGTGATTATGGTCAACACCGTTTTGCGCGGTGCCGACCCTGACGTGGTGGACACTAGCATCACCAGCGTCATCGAATCTGCCATCAACACTACGCCTGGCATTGAGCATATCCAATCTGCCTCGTCACCCGGCGTTTCCAGCATTAATATTACTTTCTCACTGGGTAAAGATATTGATGTGGCCTACAACGAAGTACAGGCCAAAGTGAATCAAGTATTACGGCGCTTGCCTACCGATACTGATCCGCCATCAGTTTATAAAGTCGATACCAATGCAGCGCCAGTCATTTGGTTATCACTGACTGGCGACCGCACCATTCAGCAACTTAATTTGTACGCCAATAATGTACTTAAGAAAAAGTTTGAAACTATTAACGGCGTAGGTGAAGTACAACTTGGCGGGCGGCGCGATCGCGTGATTCGTGTCAATGTTATCCCTGAGCGCATGGCAGCTTATAAACTCAGCGCAGCCGATTTAATTGCCGCGTTTAATCGCGAGCATGTGCAGCTGCCAGGTGGTTTTTTGGTGAGCAACCAAGCTGAAAAGTTACTCAAAATCGACCTCGAGTTTCACAGCACCAAAGAGCTTGCCGAAATGGTCGTCATCACACGCGAAGGCGTGGCTACGCGCTTGAAAGATATTGCCACCATAGAAGACGGCATTACTGATAATCGTCAAATTGCACGCTTTAACGGCGAGCCGGCGGTAGGTATAGGCATGGTAAAAATTGCCAACGCTAATACTGCCAAAATTATTGAGGATGTCATTGAGCGGTTAGATAACGAAGTGCGGCCTAACTTGCCACCAGGCTTGCAGTTAGAAATATCCACCAACGATTCTATTTTTATTAAGCAAATGGTGGCTGGGCTTAAAGAACACTTGGTAGAAGGTACGCTATTTGCCGCGTTGATTGTGCTGATTTTTATGCGTTCGTTTAGCTCTACGCTAATGATTTGTTTAGAGATTCCAGTGTCCTTGCTGGGGGCAATTGCAGTGATGTACTTTGCTGGCTATACCTTTAATAGCATGACCTTACTGGCTTTGCTGCTGCTGATTGGCGTGGTGGTAGATGACGCGATTGTGGTTCGAGAGAGTATTTTGCGACATATGTCAGGCGAGTTCGGCACTGGTATCAGCGTAGAAGATTTGAAAAATCCGCAAAAGGTAAATGCATTTCGCAGGCTAGCCACGCTTAATGGTAGCAATGAGGTGGTGTTTGCGGTGCTTGCCTCATCGCTATCTTTGGTGTGTATTTTTGCACCGGTGATTTTTATGGATGGCGTCATTGGCATGTTCTTCAAATCTTTTGCAGTGGTTGTCACGTTCGGCGTATTAGTGTCCCTATTCGTATCGCTGACGCTCACGCCCATGTTGTGTTCGCGCTATTTAAGCGTCACTGCGGCTGATAATGCGCTTTAT